>JBFZFJ010000106.1:0-3162 GCA_041306405.1 Verrucomicrobiales bacterium
CCAGCAACGAAGGTCGTGGCCGCTGGCGGTGTAGAAGACGCGGCCCTTGCCCTCGGTGCGGGTCCATGTCCATGGCTCGGGTTCGGTCTCGCCCTTGTTCATCGGCTCGCGGACCTGGAGCAGGTGGCGGTCCGCGGTGAGGTCCATGTGCTGATAGGTCTCGTCCCACGATTTGAGCACGGGCAGGTCCTTGGTGATCGGGTGCTCGGTATCGACGGTTTTCGGGCTGAATTCAAATCCTTCGTGGCTCTTGAAGCGACCTCCGACGAGGTCGAACCAGTCCTTGGACGGGTGGAAATTCCCGCAGGCGCTGTGCAGGGCGACGAGCGCCCCGCCATCTTTCACCCATGGCAGGATCGCTTCCGGCACCTTGGCTTTTTCATGGTTCGCATAGACGATGAGGGCGTCATACAAATCGAGGTTCGCGCGGGTGACTTTGTCGAGATCCTCGATGAAGGTGAGGTTGAATCCCTGCGGGCCGAGGGCTTGCTTGAGGACTCGGTAACGCTCGAGCGGATCGTGGTGGCCATTGTCGCCGAGGAACAGGACTTCCAGCCGCCGGGCCTCCGCCGCGGCCGGGATGACGGCCAGCAAGCTGACGAAGGCGATGGATAGAACTCGGCAGATCATGGGTTTTTGCAATTTGAGGTAAGGGTTTCCGCTGAAATCACTTCAACGAGTTGATGTAGCTGAACAAGTCGGCAACCTGTTTTTCACTGAAGCCTTCGATCAAGCCCTCCGGCATGAGCGAGCGTTTTGAGATAGTGTGATTGGCAATAGATGCGAGCGGGATGACTTTGGGATCGGCCCCGATCGGCCGGATCGTGAGCGACTCCTTCGTTTCCTCGACCAAAAACCCGCTGATGAGCGATCCGTCGGTGAGCGAGACATCGTGGCGATAGTAGCCGCTTTCGAGCTGGGCATTAGGATCGAGGACGTTGCGCAGGACGGCCTGGATGCCCATGGCTCCGACGCCGCTGAGGTCCGGTCCGATTTGCTGGCCCTCGCCTTTCACCAGATGGCAGATCATGCAGCTCGCTTGGAAGAGGGCGCGGCCGGCCGCCGGATCGCCCGGCTTCCCTGTCATCGCAGTGAATTTCGCGAACTTCGCGGCAGCCGCAGCGGCCTCGGCGGGAGTCACAAGGGCCGGGAAATCATGAGTCATTTCCGTGCCAAGGTTGCCAGGAGCCTCACCCGTGAACTTGTTTAGCAAATGCTCGGGCGTTTCCTGGCCGAGTCTCGTGCGAAAGCTTGCCCGGATCTCGTCTGCGGATCGCGCGACATTCCAGATCCTGAACTCGTCGTATCGCGCGGCAGCTGGCTGGCCGGTGTTGGCCTCGCCGATCTTTAATCCTACAAGCGGCTCCCGATAGGGGCGGCACTTGTCCTGATCGAGCTCACCATCGAAATAGAACCGGAAATTCCCCTCCGCATCCCGCGTGACCGCGCAATGGACCCACACGTCCGGAACAAGCGCCCGATTGGCTGTTATGAGATTGCCAGCGTCCTTTCCTCCATAAACGCGCAGCCGGCTTTGATAGAAGTTGAAGTCCGCCCCGCCTGCGGTGCCAAGCAGGCTGTCGTTGTTGTCGATGCCGGGATCGAACTTGATCCAGGTCTCAATGGTGAATGGTCCAGTTAGGTCGAGCGGTGCTTCTTTCCCGCCCTTGTCGGGCGCACGGATCACGGGTCGGAACATGCCCGCCGTCTTCTCCATCAGGGCCGCCAGCGAGGCATCCCCGCGGCCAAGCGCCGCGATCAGTTTCTCGAAGCCCCCGGCATCAAGTCCGGGAAATGCTCCGCCTGAAGCGGCTTTTGCAAACGCCACGGCTTTCTCCTTCGACGACGTCAAGCCATCGACTGCGATCGTCCGCACCGCGCCGGGAAGCTTCGCCCAGCGGGCTGCCAGGAGATCGACGCTCTTGATGTCCGAGGAAAACGCCAGCGCGCTGGTGGCTTCGCGCCTCACCGCATAATCCGGATGGTCCAGCAAACCCGCGAACAAATCGACACGGTTAGATTCGATTTCGCGCAGCGCGGAAAGCGTCTGGACCAGGTCATCCGGGCGGGCACCCGCCTTGATCTCCGCGGCGATCACCGGCTCAAGCGAAGCCAGGCGGAACAACCGCACCAGCTTCAGCACCAACGCGCGATCCTCGGCATTCGGTGACTTGGAGAGCATTGCATCACACGCTGCGGAAACCGCAGCCGCGAGGACGGGATTCGCCAGGGAATTGGCATCGAGACGGGTTAGATTCTGCAAGACCGGCTTCCGGCGCGCCTCGTCGCCGAGTAACAACTGGAAGGCCGCCAGCACCGCCGGTTGGGTGATCTGGGCGCCTAACAATGTCAGTTCGTCCTTTGTCAGCGGCCGGGAAAGTGAAGGCAGGTCCTTCACCAGCAAGGCTGCCGCGGACGCGGGCTCCAGTGCGAGGATCGCCAGCAAGCGGCTTTCCTGCGAAAGCGAGCGATCCGACTCCAGCATCTTCGCCGTTTCATCGGAATGCGTTTCCATCGCCCAGCGGGCAAGGTAGCGCTCGAACTCGCGGTCGTATTTTCCCCACTGGCCGGCGGCATCGAGCGGTTCACGCCCCAGCCGGGCGACGAGCGCCATCATTTCCGGCGACGGCGCACGATGGCCGCGCACCGCATTCGCCAGCGCCGCGCGGACCCGGTAGCTCGGATCGTCCGGGGTTTTGTCTAACAGAGAAACGAATTCCGCAGGAGCAATCTGAAGCTCTCCGGCCGCGCGAACAGCCTGATAGCGGACCGCTGACGAGGGATCGGCAATGAAGGATTGCAGAATGGCGGGAGTGACGGCCTTGCCGAGTTCCAGCGCCCAAAACGCATCGAGCCGGTGAGCCATCGCGGCCTTGGGGTCCACCGTGATCCTGGCAAGTTTCGCGAGTGTTCCAGGATTTTTCCGCTCGCCCAACCAAGCCCACGCCATGGCCGCCGTGCGGGCGGACGGTCCACCTAGCAGTTCGATCACCTGGTCATCCGAAAACTTTGTCAGGTCGACCGGCGCGGGAGTTCTCGTCCCCACCGGGCGGATCCTCCAGATGCGACCGCGGGTCTTGTCGCGGTCCGGATGGGCTCTCGGCACCTCGTTGTGAGAGATGATCTTGTTATACCAGTCCGCGATGTAGAGAAAGCCATCGG
>JBFZFJ010000107.1:0-3632 GCA_041306405.1 Verrucomicrobiales bacterium
GTTGCCGAGCGGGATGCCGGCGTCGGCGAGGCGGCCGAGCGCGTCGCGGACCTCGGTGGTGAGCTCGTGCGGGTGGTTCGAGTGGATGGAGATGAAAAGCGGGTGGTGTTTTTTCAACATCGTGCACAGCTCCGGAGTGATCCGCTGGGGCAGGAAAATCGGAATCCGCGAACCGATGCGGATGAATTGGAGGTGCGGGATCGAGCGCAGGCGGGTGAGGATTTTATCCAGACGGTCGTCTGAGAAGAGCAGGGGATCGCCGCCAGAGAGCAGGACGTCGCGGATTTCGGTGTGTTCTTCGAGGTATTTGAAAGCCGGTTCCCACTGGGTTTCAAGGTGTTGCTCGCCGACGCCGGAGACAACCCGCGAGCGGGTGCAGTAGCGGCAGTAGGAGGCGCAGCGGTCGGTGACGAGGAACAGGACGCGGTCCGGGTAGCGGTGGACGAGGCCGGGGACGGGCATGTGGGAATCCTCGCCGCACGGATCGGCCATTTCCTCGGGCGCGTTCCAGCCTTCCTCAATCCGCGGAATCACTTGGCGGCGGATCGGGCAGTCCGGGTCATCGCGGTCGATGAGATTGAAAAAGTGCGGCGTGATCGACATCGCGAGCTTGGTGCCGGCGAGCAGGACGCCGGCGCGTTCCTCGTCGGTCAGGTTCAGCCGCAGTTCGAGATCCGCGAGGGAATCGACGCGATTTCTGAGCTGCCAGCGGTGGTCATCCCAGTTTTCCGTGGATTCGTCCGACCAATAGCCGGGGGCGTGGGAAATGAAGGCAGGGTCGAGGTCGGTGGGGTGCATGGAAGAAAGTGGGGAGGAATCGGTGGGAGGACCCGTGCGATTTCGTGTGAGAATTAGATTTTGGACCGCGTCGGGATTTCTGCAACCGGGAATCTTGATCTACTTGGCGGCGCAGCGGCGGATCAACTCGATCAGGCGGCCGGTGGATGCGGCGACGGTCGGGGCAAACGGCAGCTTTTCGTCCGCCTCGTCGGGGAGCAGCAGCGGGCGGGTCGCAACGCGGACGGCGGGCAAGTTCATTTGAAAAAGCGTGCTGGCCAAGTCGGTGTCTTCCCCGAGGCAAATGACTTCCGCGCCGTAAACCGCGCCGAGGCCGGAGACGAGGTTGAGCGGCGCGGCGGTGACGTCTCGGGAGCTGAGCCACAGTGGTTCGCCCGCGCCCATCGACTCGACGCAGAGAATGGTCTTGGGCGATTTCGCCAGCTCGGCAAATTTGGCAGCCGTCTCGAGGACGGGGGAGTCCAAGTCGTTCGCGTGGGGCAGGAAGACGAAATGCACTGGGCAATTCGGTTTGTCGCGGGCGAGCGCCTGGGCGGCGGCGAGGGTGGCGGCGAGGCCGCTGGCATTCGCCTCGGCACCGCGCGATCCGGCGCGGCTGTCGTAGGAAGTGAGCACCCAGACGGCGGGCGCGGCCGGATTTTTCCCGGCGAGGGTGACTTGGAGAATCGGCCATTTCCCGGGGCCGTTCGTCCGGCGGACCGGGTAGCCGGTGTTCGACGGACCGAGCAGGCCTTCGACCATCGAGGCGGTGCGGGAAAGATTCGCGGCGGCGGTCTCCGAGGACGCGTTCCGCTCGCCGATGATTTCGACGATTTTCCGCAGATCATCCGCCAACAGGGGAGCCGAGACGGCTTGGACGAACCGCTCCTGCTCGACGAGCGCCTGCTTTTTCTCCCGGTGGAAATAATACCAAAGCGCGCCGGCACCGGATGCGACCAGCCACAGCGGCAGCAGAACGAGCAGGAAGGTGACCCACGGCGGGCGGCGTTTCGGAGCGTCCATGCTAGACTTCTTTGCTCGTTTCAGCGGGCGCGGATTCGTCCTCGCCGTCCGATTCCACTTCGATTTCCTTTCTCAAACGCTGGGAAATCCACGGCCGGATCATTCCATAAAGCAGATAGATGCTGAACAGCACCACCGGCATCACGTAGCGGAACTGCACCGTGACGTAGATGAGCAGCACGGCGGTGACGATCGCACCGAAGGTGCCGCGGGTCCGGAAGCCGACTTTCTTGAAGCTCGGGTAGCGGATGTCGCTGATCATCAGCAGGGAAAGCCCCAGCATGGCGCCTGCAAGAATGTATTTCCACATCCCGAGCTCGTGGTCGTTCTTGTAAAGGTCGATCAGCAGAAAGGTCAGCGAGGCGATGAATCCGGCGGCCATCGGGATCGGCAGGCCGCGGAAATCGGTGGAAGCGCCGGGCTTTTTCGGTAGGGCGGCGAGGCAGTTGAACCGCGCCAGCCGCATCGCGCCGCAGACCAGATAGATCAGCGCGATCGCCCAGCCGGTGTTGCCCAGCGGGAAAAGCACCGCGCGGGAAAGCAGCATCGCCGGGGCCATGCCGAAGGAAATGATGTCGGCGAGCGAGTCGAATTGCTGGCCGAAGGGGGATTCCTGGCCGCCGAGCCGCGCCAGCCGGCCGTCGAGCAGGTCGAACAGGCAGGAGCCGAAAATCAGCAGGATCGCGTATTCGTAATAGCGCTTGGAGATTTCGTAATACTCCTTGTCGGGCAGTTTGACCTCGCCGGATCTTCTCTGCACCTCGATGAGTCCGACGACGATCATCACCACCGCGAAAAATCCGCAGGCCAGATTCAGCGCCGTCATCAAGTTCGGCAAAAAGTAGATTTTCGGTTCGTCCGGATCGCGTTCCCTCGGCATGCGGGGAGTTTATGTCACCGATGGCGGGTTGGAAACAGCGTAAAATAGGCGGCAGGTGTGGCGGCCGGACCATGACGCCGTCCATGGATTTGGAAATTAGGTTTGAGCGGCGGGTTTTTCACGGTCTAAGCTGCGGGCGAAATTCATGCCGAATCATGTTTCCAAAATCGCCGGTTCCCTCAAGCAGCTGGGAGAAATCCAAGTCACCGACTGGGATTTCATGGGCCTCTTGAACACGGAGATCAAGGAACTTGAAATCTCCCGTTCCCTGAGTCGCTTGGGGAGGATTCGGGTGATGGAATGGGATTTCCGGGCGGCCTTGCCCGCGGTGAGAAAAGTGGCGAACCAAGAGGTCGATGTGATCAGTTTCCTCAAGCGGACTGCCAGTTACAAGGTGATGGACTGGGATTTCAGAAGCGCTTCGCCCACCGCGCCAATGGCCCCGAGCATCAGCCGGGACGAAATGCAGGCGATCATCGTCCGGCTGAAAAACTTCCTGCAATACGTGGCCGTGAATTTGATCGACGAGCCGGACCACGCGCAGATCAAGGTCACCGAAATGGGGCCGACCGGGCTGCGATTCAAACTCGTGCTGGTGAAAAAAGACGTGCTGCTGCTGATCGGCAGGGAAGGGCACACGGCGGCGGCGATCCGCAATGTTCTGAAAGCCGCCGCCGCGACGCGCGGGGTGCAGGTCTTGCTGCAAATCCACTCGCACGAGGAAGAGGCGGCGTTTCTCGCCAAAAAAGGGGCGGGATCATAAGGTTGTTTTCGCCGGCGGGGCGGCTAGGTTGCCGGCGATGCAAGCTGCCGCCGATCTTTCCACCGACTCGCCGATGGGCGTGATTCTCGAAACCCTGCCTGGCGCCAAGCGGGCCATTTTCGCGCGCTACCACCTCGGCGGCTGCCAGAGCTGTGCGTTTTCCAACGAGGAAACCCTCGCGGAACTTTG
>JBFZFJ010000108.1:0-5532 GCA_041306405.1 Verrucomicrobiales bacterium
CGTCCGACATCACTCTTCATGTCAGGCTGTTGGACGTCGGCTCGATCGGCCAGATGGAAGCCCTCGGCATCATCGGCGTGAACCTGATTCATTCGGCTTTCCGGCACCGCGGGCATTTGAAGAAATTCGTCGAGTCGCTGTTGGATAATCTCGCCCCCGGACGGGTGGAGGTGGATCTGTTGAAATTCACCGGCCATGGCTACGGCTTTTTCGACAACCGCCTTTGCGCCCTGCAGTTGGTCGAAAGCGGGCTGACCGACGCGACGATGTTTCTGCCAAGCGGCGAGGTCGTCCAGCCGGCTGAAGCGCTTTACGGTCACCCGGTTCTGCTGTTGCGCGGCAGCTTCGATCCGGTGATGAACGTCCATCTCGAGATGCTGGAGCGGGCCCGCGAGGGATTCGGCTGTTCCTTGGGCGAAGAAGACCGCAGCTCGGCCATCGAGTTATGCGAGATTTCCATGCACAATCTCCTTCGCGACCGCGGGATCGATCCCGTGGATTTCCTGGATCGGGCGGATGCGCTCCAGTCTCTCGGAAAGACAGTATTGCTTTCCCGCTGCGCCGAGTTCCACCGGATCGCGGCGTTTCTCCACCGCTATACCAGCAAGCCCATCGGCATCCTTCTCAGCATCGGTTTGCTCAACGAGTTGTTCAAACCGAAGTGGTCGGAAAGCCTCGCGGGAGGCCTGTTGGAATCCTTCGGACGCTTGTTCAAGAAGGGCGTCACCCTCTACGTCTTTCCTTGGAAAAACCGCCGCACGGGCGAACTCGTCACTGCGGAAACCTTCCTCGCTCCGGAGGACAGCGTGCATCTTTATCAGCACTTCCTAACGAACAAGCGGATCCAAGGCATTTCCTGTGACGACGACCAGTTGCTCGATTACACCGGCCGCGATGTCTGCCGGATGATCCATTCCAAGGACGAGCGCTGGCACGAATTGGTCCCTGAAGAGGCATGGATGATGGCCGAGCGACACGCCCGGCTCAGGGAGTCCTGATTCGCCGGCTCATCCGGCGGCATCGTCACCCTTGGTCCCGCGAAGATGCGAGGGTGTCTTGAGCCGGTCGAAATCCGAGCCGCAATACATGCAGCGGAACGTTTGTGTGGCGATGATCGAAAGCGTGGCGCTCACCCCGTGGCTGAAGGGGAAGATGCGTTTCGCCCGCGAGTGGGGGCGGGCTCCCGAGTTGACCAGCGGCGTCCCTTTGCACAGCGGGCAATGGGCGGCACGCCGTTTGAAAAAGGCGATCACCCAGGTCACCAGGCTGAACCCGATGCCGCCAAGAATCACATTTCTCGCCAGCTGGCTTGGATCAACGACGAACAACACGAGCGCGGTGATCGTCATGATCAGTCCCAAATAATGCAGCGCCGAAAAGAAGACGGCTACGTTGAACGGCCTCTTCGACGGCAGCGAACGGGCGTGCAGGAACCTCGCCTTGGCAGGTGGCAAAGACCTGGTCGTGGGAGGCACATCGTGATTCATATCGCGGCGCAAGGGTCCAAAAACGGGAGATGATTTGCAAGTCCTGAATTCTCACCAGTGCTGAATTCTCACCCGCCGCAAGCATCTCGTGATTTCGCAATCATTTCGCCATTCGGATTGAGCGCTCTTGACCGGAGCGGGGAGGGGTTTTAGGACTTCCGCATGACCCCACTTTACGAAGGAAAAGCCAAGCGTCTCTGGGCCACCGAGAATCCATACACCCTGCGCATGGAGTTCAAGAACGACGCCACCGCCTTCAACGGCGAAAAGAAGGCCAGTTTCGACAACAAGGGCCACCTCAACAACGAGATCAGCACGCTCATCTACGGCATGTTGGAAAAGGCCGGCGTGCCGACTCACTTCGTCCGCCAGATCGATGACACCAACGTCGAGGTCAAAAAAGTCGATATCCTCATGGTCGAGGTCATCGTCCGCAACTTCTCCGCCGGCAGCTACTGCAAGCGCACCGGCATCGAGGAAGGCCGAGCCTTCTCCCAGCCGATCGTCGAGTATTCCTACAAGAGCGACGAGCTCGGCGACCCGCTCATCAACGACGACTACATCCGCGAAATGGGCCTCGCCACTCCGGAAGACCTCGCCCATCTGCGGAAATCCGCCCTCCAGGTGAATGGCATCCTCATCGATTTCTTCGCCAAGTGCGGACTCAAACTCATCGACTTCAAGCTCGAGTTCGGCCGCCTGCTTTCCGATCCATCTGTCATCGTTCTCGCCGACGAAATCAGCCCCGACGGCTGCCGTCTATGGGATCTCAAGACCGGCGAGAAAATGGACAAGGACCGCTTCCGCCGCGATCTCGGCGGGGTGATGGAGGCCTATCAGGAAGTCCTCGGCCGCATCAAGGCCCAGGGCTGATCTCTCACTTGTCCGTTGATTTGGACGGCTTCACCGCCGTCCGTTCGATGAACTCGATGATCATTCCGGCGACGTCCTTTTTGGACGACTGCTCGATGCCTTCAAGGCCCGGGGAGGAATTCACCTCCATCACCACCGGGCCGTGATTCGAGCGCAGCAGGTCCACGCCCGCCACGTTCAGGCCCATCGCTTTGGCCGCGCTGATCGCCACGGCGCGTTCCTGGGCGGTGATTTTGACTTTCTCCGAGGTTCCGCCGCGATGCAGGTTCGAGCGGAACTCGCCGGGAGCGCCCTGCCGTTTCATCGACGCCACCACTTTTCCGCCCACCACGATGCAGCGGATGTCGGCGCCCTCCGCCTCCTTGATGAATTCCTGGACCAGGATGTTAGCATTCAGCCCCTTGAACGCCTCGATGACGGATTCCGCGGCGTTGGTCGTTTCCGCCAGCACCACGCCCACGCCCTGGGTGCCCTCCAGCAGCTTGATGACCAGCGGCGCGCCGCCGCACATCTTGATCAGCTCGCCGGACGCCTCGGTGTGGTGGGCGAAACCCGTCACCGGGAGCCCCACGCCGCGTTTCGCCAGGATCTGGAGCGAGCGCAACTTGTCCCGCGAGCGGGCGATGGCCACCGAATCATTCAGGGAAAAAACATTCATCATCTCGAACTGCCGGACGACGGCGTTGCCATAAAACGTGTGCCGCGCCGCAATCCGGGGAATCACGGCGTCCGCCACCAGCTCCTCGCCATCGACGTAGATCCGCGGCTTGCGCGAGGTGATGTTCATGTAGCAGCGGAGGTAGTCCACCACCCGCACCTCGTGTCCCCGCGCCTCGGCGGCGGTGACAAGGGCGGCGGTGCTGTAGAGCTGCGCGTTGCGGGAGAGAATGAGAATTTTCATGCGGGGAAAATGGACCGGAGGGTAAGGTGGAAATGCGGGTGCGTCCAATAGTCATGCAGCCTGCCGGTCAACTCTGTTTTGTGACTTTCAGCGTGACCGGGAACCCATCCTGAATCAGTTTCGCGGCGTAACATTTTTTGACTTATGGGAAATTTCGCCGCTTTCGAGACCAAGATGATCGCCGCAGGGATGGGCGATGCCGCCATTCGTGCCTTCCGCAGAAACTACGAGGCGCTGCTGCGCAACGAGTCGGGGTTGATCCCGGAAGAGGCGATTTCTCCAGCGGAGGGGCTGGCTTCGTTCGAGGAAATCGTCTCGTCCGGCGCGGCGGACGCGGCGCTGTTATCGCAAGCGGTGGTGATCAAGCTCAACGGCGGGCTCGGCACGGGCATGGGCTTGCAAGGGCCGAAGAGTCTGCTCTCGGTGCGCGACGGGGTGAACTTCCTCGACCTGATGGTGCGCCAGATTTTGGATCTCCGTAAAACCAGCGGCGCGAACGTGCGGCTGCTTTTGATGAACAGCTTCAGCACCAGCGAGGACACGCTCGCGCATCTGGAAAAATACCGCGCGCAGGGTCTGGCCGACGCCTCCGAGGTCGAGCTGATGCAAAACCAGATTCCGAAGATCGACGCGGCGACATTTCTCCCGGTCGAATGGCCGGCGGACCTGGATCTGGAATGGTGTCCGCCGGGTCATGGCGATCTCTATCCGGCGCTGGTCGGCAGCGGTTGGCTGGACCGCTTGCTGGCGGAGGGCGTGAAATACGCCTTTGTTTCCAACTCCGACAATCTCGGGGCGATTCTTGATCCTGCGATCCTCGGTTACTTCGCCAGATCCGGCGCGCCGTTCCTGATGGAAGTCACGCGGCGGACTGCGGCGGACCGCAAGGGCGGACATCTCGCCGTGCGGAAAGCCGACGGCCGCTTGTTACTGCGCGAAGTGGCGCAATGCCCGGAAGAGGACATGGAGACGTTCCAGAACATCGACCGCCATCGTTATTTCAATACCAACAGCCTCTGGCTGCGACTCGACTTGCTCAAGGAGCAGCTCGCCGCCGACTCCGGCGTGCTGCCGCTGCCGATGATCCGCAACAACAAGACCGTCGATCCGCGCGACAAGAAATCGACGCCGGTGGTGCAGTTGGAAAGCGCGATGGGCGCGGCGAGCGAGTGCTTCGAAGGCGCGGCGGCCATCGACGTGCCGCGCAGCCGTTTCGCGCCGGTGAAAACCACGGGCGACTTGCTGGCGCTACGATCCGACGCATACGAAGTGCTGGACGACGGCCAAGTCCGCCTCGCCGCCTCGCGGAACGGGGTGCCGCCGGTGATTTTCCTTTCAGACGAATACAAGCTGGTGGATCAAATCGAGGTGCTGGGAGTTCCCGGTTTGATCGGTTGCGATACTCTGAAAATCAGCGGCCCGATCCGGTTTGCGCCGGGCGTGGTGATCGAGGGGGAGGTGGAGTTCAAAAACACCTCGACGGAAACCAAGACGGTGGAACCCGGCGTTTACAAAGATCAGGTCGTTAATTTGTAAATGACTGTGACCAAATCGGCGCTCCTGAGAGCGCTCGATGATTTCTCTCTCACCGGTCTTGCCTCGTCTTGATTCTGGGCCTAAGCGGTTCGCGCACATGGCAAATATCGGTCCCTTCCCGTTCCCATCCAAAGGTTTTGATGCGGCAATTTTCGACTGCGACGGGACGCTCGTGGACTCGATGCCAGTCCACTTTGAAGCCTGGTGCGACGCGCTCGCGCTTTACGGTGCCGGCGGTGTCTTCAAGGAGGACGTTTTCTTCGCCATGGGCGGCCGGCCGACGATGGACATCGTGGTCGAGCTGAATGACGAACACGACCTGCGGCTGGATCCTGCGGCCGTGGCTTTGGCGAAGCGGGAATTTTTCCTGAAGCGGCTTGATCTGGTGACTTTGATCGAGGAGGTGGCCGCATTCGCGGAAAGCCTCCGCGGCAAGGTGCCGATGGCGATCGCGACCGGTGGCAGCCGGTTTGTGATCGAGAAGACGCTCAAGATTGTCGGAATCTCCGACTGGTTCGACGAGGTCGTGACCGCGGATGACGTGGTGAATGGAAAACCGGCCCCTGATATTTTCCTCAAAGCCGCCGAATTGCTCGGCGTGGCGCCCTCGAAATGCCTGGCGCTCGAAGACGCGCCCGCCGGAATCATCGCCGCGCAGAACGCGGGCATGCAGGTCATCGCGATTCCTTGCCCGCTTGTTTCCTCCGTTCGCTAGGATGCGGTGCTCTTGGTGGG
>JBFZFJ010000109.1:0-5179 GCA_041306405.1 Verrucomicrobiales bacterium
GGTCTAAGTGGCACAGCCGGCAACGGCAGCGCGGGCATCGAGCTGAGCGGCTTGGATAACTCGGTCGATAACCGGGGAAGTATCCTTGGCGGTGATTCCGGTGGCGGCACAAGTTTGGCCGGCTCGGGAATCCTGGTTCAGGCGGGTGCCACTGCGGAGATCACGAATCGTGGCATCATCGCGGGTGGTGAGAACGGAGGCGGTGGAGCTGCTTATGGCATTGAAAACCTAGGGAGTATTTCCCGCCTCAGCAATTCGCAGGGCGGTGATGTGGCGGCACTGATCTATTGGGGTGATCTACCGGACTTCTACGACGTGCTCGTGGACTCCCCGACAAGATTCGGCCAACTCACCGCGATGAACGCCAATCCGAATCAGTCCATGGTAGTGGGGCTTGGCAGTGCGCCTACCGGACCTTCGGGATTCTATGCAAAGGTGGTTTCCGGGGTGGCCGCTGCGGACATCGCCAACGAAGGGCTGTTTACCTTTGGACAGCCGGGGATGCTCTCGGTGTTGATCGATGCAACGCTGCGCCCCGGCGGTCTGGCCAACGACTGGGATCTCGGCGTCCTGAACTACGGCTTGGACCTTGCCCAGACGCAGAGCTTCCTGCTGAATCAGCAAACGCTATCTATCCGTCAGGCGCTCACGCATGACTGCGACCTGTTCGATGAAAACGGCCTGGGCTTCGCCTGGTTGGGGCAATACGACGCCTATGAACGGAGCAATCTCGATGGCGGAAGTCATTCAGAGTTGTCCGGAACGATGGTCGGCGCGAAACGCATCAACGAGCAAGTGCGGGTAGGCGGCTTCCTGAGCTGGCAATTTGACAGTGACGATTACTAGGGTGTCGAGAATCTTGACCGCCTTCCGATCATGGGCGCCTTTGCGGGCTATTCACAGATGAAGAATGGCGAAGGCCTGCAAATTCACGTCGCCGCCGCTTATCAGCAAGGTGACGCGGACTTCAGCCGTGTCAATCTCCACGGAGGGGTGAATCCGGTCATGAGTGAGGCGGACATCGAAAGCTACGGCTTAGGTGCTGATGCCGGTTGGGGAATCGTCCTGAAAGACCAGCAGGTGGTGACGCCGTTTGTCAGCCTTAACTTCGTAAAATCAACGCGTGATGACTACCGTGAGGAAGCTGTGGCGATTGATTCCTTGAGTTACGATTCCTACTCGGCGGCTTATACGGTCGGAGAGCTCGGAGTTCGTGTGAACGGGCCCGTGGCCAAGCAGATCAACTATCGTTTGAGTGTGGGTCTGGAGAATGTTCTGAGCGGAGACATTGAGACATTCAGGCTGAGTGCTTCCACGGATTCCGGTTTCTACGACTCCCGCGCTGAGCTGGACGGCTGGAGTCTCAACTCCTCGGCGGGTCTCAGCTACATGATCGACGAGTTCAAGGCGCTGACGCTGGACGGATACATTCGTCAGGCTGAGGGAGGATTGAGCAATAGTGGTCTCTCGTTTGGCTACAAGGCGGGATTCTGATCACTGCGGAAGGAATTGCATCAAGGAGGCCGGGGTGAACCCGGCCTTCTTGATGGGCGTTTGGGCAGGATCGGGGTGGGCGATTGGATCTTCGCGAGGATCCCGGAGTTCCGGCTGGAGATTCCTACGTGGGCTTGAAGGTTTAAATTTAACTCTCGATGAAGAGGTCAAAAAAGAGGCTCCCGTTTCCGGGAGCGGGGCGAGGACGGGCATGACTTGGGCTTTGGTTTCGCCGACGGATTCCTCTTTCTCGGCGGCCTCATGCTCCTGCGATTTTGCGCCGAACGAACCGTGATTGCGACGGAATGACTGCCAGCTTGGAATTTGCTTTCTGCGGGAAGCCGCTGGAAGGCCATTTCTTCTGATCGCAGGGCGGGGGAACCGGGGGAGAATCTGCAGCCTGGGTTCGCAGCCCGCCGCTGCGGCACAGACGGATGCCCGCTCCGGATTGCTTCCGCCTCAAAGCTCTTTTCCTTTTGATGACCATACCCTGCAAGGCTCTCATCGAAAAGCGTCCTCATTTCTGAGGCTGATCATCATGTTATCTCGACGTGCGGAGAAAAAGTCGATTTTGTGCTGCCGAGACTTTGCCCCGTGCCAATGAACCCAAAAGGAGACGCAACTATTCTACCGCTTGACCCGGCATTGCGACCGGGCATGCTTCGTCGACTTCATCGACGTACGGTTGCCAGCGGTTCCATCGTGCTGCCAGCCGTGCCCGCCATGATCGACGACTATGTGGAAATGTGCGCACGCGTGTTCATGGGGGTCGGCGTGCCGTTCAATGACGATCAGCTCAGCCACCTGCGCGTGGTGCTGGAGGGGCAGCTCGCCGCCGCCTACGCAGCCTCCCCACGGTCGGAGATTGTGATCACCTACGATTCGCCAGTAGGCCTGACGGTGAACTATCACGTCAAGGCTCAGTGGGCGAGCCTCGAGTCTGCCTATGATCATTGGGTGGCCACCCGCCATCCGCCGTATTTTGGCACTGAACCGGATGCCCGGGTGATGGCGTTAGTTGCCGAGGTAAACAATTCGGCCGACTTCCCGATACTCGACGTCGGCGCGGGCACGGGCCGCAATTCGCTGCCGTTGGCAAGGCGCGGACACTCAGTCGACGCAGTGGAATTGGCACCCAAGTTTGCCGGCATGATCCGCGGAGAAGTCGAACGGGAATCGCTTGCCGTGCGGGTGATTCAGCGCGACGTCTTCTCCTCTTCCCAGGATCTTCGTCGGGATTACAGGCTGATTTTGCTTTCGGAAGTGGTCTCCGACTTTCGCAACATCGATCAGTTCCGCGCTGTGTTCATGCTGGCTGCCGAGCGCCTCGCTATCGGTGGGGTGCTTGTTTTGAACACGTTCCTGGCCAGCGAAGGCTACACACCAGACGTCGCCGCCCGGGAGCTTTCACAGCAATGTTACTCGGCGATCTTTACCCGGGAAGAGATCGCGGTTGCAGCCGCGGGACTGCCTCTCGTGCTCGTCTCTGACGACTCCGTCCACGAATACGAGAAGGCCCATCTACCCGCGACCGCCTGGCCGCCGACTAGCTGGTATGAGAGCTGGGTGAGCGGGCTGGATGTTTTTGACGTTCCACGGGAGGCGTCGCCGATCGAATTGCGGTGGCTTGTTTACCGGAAAACGGGATCAGGTGCTTCCTGATCTAATCGGAAGCTCGGCTTTCAAGCCTCTAAAGACCTCCACAGAACGTATTCGCTGATTTGGAATCATGTGCGTCTCAGACTCCAAAGCGCTTCTTCAGCTCGCTGGATTGCTGCGCGAACTTGGTGGAATTCCTGCTTCTTAGGTGTTCGAGATTGGAGAGTTTCCAGCGAAGCGCCGGCATTTCCGCAAGATGCGGGCAGGACATGAGCGACCAGTCGGGTTGCGCCTCAGCGAGGCTCATCAGAAACGAGCGCTGATTGCCGCTTAACATAGAGGGGATCTCGGCAAACAGTCGCCTGCGGGTTTCCAGCAGGATTTCGAGCGGAACCGGTTCCTCCGTCATGCCGACGAACTCGTTCGCGTGGGATGACGTGATGTCGATCTCGTTCGCGAATAGGACTTCATGGATCGGTCGGTTGTGTCCGGCGAGGTAGCAAACGAAGCATTCGATCATTCTATCGGTAAGCCCATCATCTTCGTAAAGCTTGAGGATGTCGAAGATGTCGCGGGGATGCTGCCGATCCATGGCCGCCACCAGCTTGCTGCCGTAGAGTTCGTCCGGATGAAGAAGCGGGATTTCGATATCAGTGAAAAAAGTGTCCTGCGCTTCAACGGTCAGCGGTCGCGACTCCACTGGCAGGATGGTTCCGCGGAAGACGTGATTCACCTCCACTTTGACGCGGGTGCGGTTCCGTTCGATGAAGAGTTTCAATTCCTCCCCAAGCTGGGTTGTTGCCGCGTGGCATGTCATACCAAGTTCGTTGAGATCGGCCCGTATCAATTCAAGATGACTGGAAATCATCCGCATGGCATCGTCCCGTCCCGCTTGATGGTCGGTATAGACCAGATCGAGATCAACCGACAACCGTGGCATGTCCCGCACAAAGAGATTGATGGCGGTTCCCCCTTTGAGGGCAAACGTGGGTTTCCGGAAAATGACCGGAGCCACAGCAAGCAGCAGTCGAACTGCATCAAGATAGGCTCGGTTCATGATGGATTGAGGATGAGGGTATTGCCGTTCTTAAGCCGGCCGATCCAACGACCGGTTCCCATGTTGCCGGCGGCGGCATCCCGAGCTTGCACGGCCCACGGGAGGTCTAGCTCCGTCGCCCAGCTCACGCAAAGACGAACCGCTTTCACCATGCGGCAGTGAGCCAACAGCACTTGGAGATGACGGCTGCGGAGTTGTCTGACGCCTTCCATTATGGCACGGGCTTCTTCCAGTTCCTGATGGACGTTGATTTCGCTGAGCATTTCCAGTAAAGCTCTCTCCGGGGCTGAAACCATAGGGCCCTTCGGAGATCCGGGCAATGGAGCCAGCCCATATCCGGTGGGCAGGTCCTCGCCAAACAACGGGGAATTGCTGTAGCGGGACGGAAAACGAGCCTGAAACCATTCCTGCAGGATGGCCCGTTGGCTTCCCCACAGGATGGTGGTTTCCTGAAATGCGACGTTTTGCCGGAACCCATGCAAGGCCAATGCCGACTTGGCGGCTACATGCAATCCAGGGATCTTGGTTTCGAGAAATCTCAGGCAGGCGTCCTGGGCAAGTTGATCGCCAGCGAACATGAATACGCCACGGCCAAGCTTTTCCAACCAACCCGCCTTCACGTATTCGTGTGCCAGGGCGCGAGAAACTCCCAAACTCTCAAGTTTCTGAGAATCCAATGGAGCTCCGCGTGGAGCAGTCACTTGGAGTTCTTTGATTTGATTCCGGTTCGCCATCCGGCAGGATGATTGCGCAAATTACGGTTCAATTCAAGGTGAATGTTTAAAATTTGCGCGACAGGTCAAGCCCTGCTTTACCTGCTGTGCATATTCTAAACAAAATCACCCCTTTCCGACTTCCACGATAGATCACTCGTATGGAGCAAGGATTTTCAAATAGCCGTCATAGGTATAGAGACGGCCATATCTGCTACCGGTGATTTCCCTGACCATCTCGATCTTTGCCAGCTTGGCAAGGGATGCGGCGGTCGTGGTCGGGGTAAGCTTTGTGGCCAAGGAAAGGGCAGAGATG
>JBFZFJ010000110.1:0-12551 GCA_041306405.1 Verrucomicrobiales bacterium
TTCGTCAAACGCACAACCCGTAAATTCTCCGCCCTCTGGGAGAAGCTCGACGTGAAATACGACGGCTGGGCCGAGACCATCGACGAGCGCCACAAGGCCTGCGTCCGCGGGATCCTCACCGAGCTCAAGGAGCAAGGCCAACTCTACAAGAAAGCCCACGCCGGCCACTACTCGGTCCGCCAGGAGCAGTTCCTCCAGGAGCGCGACCGCGACGAAGCCGGAAACTTCGGCCCCGAGTGGGGCGAGGTCGTCGAGATCGAGGAGGAGAACTGGTATTTCAAACTCAGCGAGCACACCGACTGGCTGAAGGATTTCATCGAGAGCAACCCGGAGGTCATCATCCCCGCCTTCCGCAAAGCCGAGCTGCTCAACGCGCTGGAGAAGAACTCCGGCATCGACCTCTGCATCTCCCGCCCGAAGGAGCGCCTGCAATGGGGCATCGAGTTTCCCTTCGACGGGAATTTCGTCACCTACGTCTGGTTCGACGCGCTCATCAACTACATCTCGTTCGCCGGCTATCAGGCAGCGCCCGACGCCGGACTGCCGGATTTCGCCAAGCTCTGGCCCGCCGACAGCCGCCCGCTCCACATCATCGGCAAGGACATCCTGATCCCCGCCCACGGCATTTACTGGCTCTGCATGCTCCACGCCATGGGCTTCGCGGACGCGCAGATGCCGCGCCTCCTCGTCCACGGCTGGTGGAACATCCGCGGCGAGAAAATGGCCAAGTCCACCGGCAACGTCGTCGATCCTAACGAACTTGCGGACAAGTTCGGCGTCGAGGCCGTCCGTTACTACCTCGTCCGCGACATCGTCACCGGCAAGGATTCGGACTTCGACATGGACCGCCTGATCATGCTCTTCAACACCGAGCTCGCCAACGAGCTCGGCAACCTCTGCAACCGCGCGCTCAACATGAGCCAGCGCTTCACCGGCGGCGTGCTCCAGCACGGCGGCCCGCTCACCGGCGACGACACCGCGCTGCAAGCCTCCCTGACGGAATCCATCGCCGCCTACCAAACGGCGATGGATGAGTTCGACGTCTCCAAAGGCCTCGAGGCGCTCAGCCGCCACATCGTCCACTGCAACCAATACGCCGAGCGGATGAAGCCGTGGGAGCTCAACAAGAACCCGGAGAACAAGGAGCGCCTCGCCACCGTCCTCTATCATCTGGCGGAAAGCGTCGCCCACGCCACCGTCCTGCTCTCCCCCGTCCTGCCGGACGCCGCCGCGAAACTCGCCGGCCAGCTCAACCTGCCAGCGCTCACCGCTTTCAAGCTAACGGACCTTCACTGGGGCCTGCTGCCGGACGGCCACGTCATCGAAAAGCCAAGCCCGGTCTTCCCGCGCATCGTCGCCGAGGCCGAGGCTTGAGCGCTTCTTCAGGACGTCGAGCGGTCGCGGAGGGCGTCATAGACATACCAGTCCTCCAGCTTCTTGCGCGCCCATGGGTTTTTCCGCAGAAACGTCAGGCTCGATTTGATCGTCGGGTCGAACATGAAGCAGCGGATCGGAATTTGATCCGCCATCCGCTCCCAACCGTGACGGTCCACCACCGCCCGCAGCACCGTCTCCAAGGTGACGCCGTGCAGGGGATCGTTAGGGTGGGAAGGAGGGAGTGGCATCGGTGTCGTTCTCACAGATACTTGTCGGTCACCGCGCCTTCGCTGGCGGTGGAGACGAGCTTGGCGTATTTGGCGAGCACGCCGTGGGTGTAGCGCGGCGCGGGCTGGGTCCAGGCGGCTTTGCGTTTGGCGATTTCCTCGTCGGAAATGTTCACGTCGATGCGGTTGGTGACGGCGTCGATGGTGATAGAATCGCCTTCCTCGAGGATGCCGATGGTACCGCCGAGGAACGCTTCCGGGGTGATGTGGCCGACCACGAATCCGTGGCTGCCGCCGGAGAAGCGGCCGTCGGTGATGAGCGCGACGTCCTTGCCGAGGCCCATGCCCATGACGGCGCTGGTGGGTCCGAGCATTTCACGCATGCCGGGGCCGCCTTTCGGGCCTTCCATGCGGATGACGATGACGTCGCCCTTGACGATTTCCTTGCCGAGAATGGCCTTCATGGCGCAATCCTCCGAATTGAAGACGCGGGCGCGGCCGGTGAAGAGTTCGCCTTCCTTGCCGGAGATTTTCGCGACCGCGCCGCCTTCGGCTAGATTGCCGTAAAGCACGCGGAGGTGGCTGTCCTTTTTGATAGGATTGGATAGAGGGCGGATGATTTCCTGGCCGGCGGGATAGGGCGTGCAGAATTTCGCGATGTTCTCGGCCATCGTGCGGCCGGTGACGGTCATGCAATCGCCGTGGAGCAGTCCTCCATCGAGCAGGATTTTCATCAGCGGCACGGTGCCGCCGATGGCGACGAGGTCGGACATGGCGAACTTGCCGGACGGCTTCAAGTCTGCGAGGACGGGGACGTTTTTGCCGATGCGCTCGAAGTCATCGATGGTGATGTCCACGCCCGCCGAGTGGGCGATGGCGGGGATGTGAAGGGCGGCGTTCGTCGAGCCGCCGAGCGCGATGAGCACGGTGATGGCGTTCTCAAAAGCCTTCTTGGTAAGGATGTCGCGCGGCTTGATGCCGAGCTTGAGGAGGTTGAGAACGGCGGCACCGGCATCGAAGCAGTCGCGCATCTTGTCGTCGGAAATGGCGTTCTGGGCGGAGCTGTTGGGGAGTGACATGCCAAGCGCCTCGATGGCGCTGGCCATCGTGTTAGCCGTGTACATCCCGCCGCAGGAGCCGGCACCGGGGATGGCGCAGGCCTCGACGGTTTCGAGCTCCTCGTCGGTGTATTCGCCGTTCGCGTGTTTGCCCACGGCTTCGAAGACGGAAACGATGTCGAGGTCCTTTTGCTCGCCCTTGATGGTGGCGCAGCCGGGAAGGATGGTGCCGCCGTACACGAAGACGGACGCGCGGTTCATGCGGGCCATGGCCATCAGGCAGCCGGGCATGTTCTTGTCGCAGCCGCCGATCGCGACGAAGCCGTCCATGCCTTCGCAGCCGACCACCGTTTCGATGGAGTCGGCGATCACTTCGCGGGAGACTAGCGAGTATTTCATCCCCTCGGTGCCCATCGAAATCCCGTCGGAAATCGTGATGGTATTGAAGATGATCCCCTTCCCTCCCGCGGCATCCACGCCCTTGGCGGACTCGATGGCGAGCTTGTCGATGTGGATGTTGCACGGCGTGACCTGGCTCCAAGTGGAGGCGATGCCGATCTGGGGCTTGGTGAAATCGTCTTTTTTGAAGCCGACGGCGTAAAGCATCGCGCGGCTGGGCGCGCGGTCGGGGCCGTCAACAAGCGGACTGGAGAATGGGCGGGTGGTGTCGTTCATCGCGGGCGGAGCATCCTGCGGATGAGGGGGCCGCGTCAAGACATGGCGAACGCGTGGATCAATCCCATGAGCCACGCGCCGCGCCACCCGGGAAACAACGGATCCGGGCGGCGCGACATTCCCCCGTTACTCGCCCAGGGGCGGACTGAAGGGCGGGATCAAGGTTCCTTTCTTTTGCATGGACCCGAATGGGGAAGACCAGACGGATACCGCTTGATTGGCCCGCTGGTTTCAAACAAGCATTTCCAGGCGACCCAACGATGTAACGGGAAGCATGCCGTCTTCCGCGCCTTCCCTTTTCAGTGCCTATACCAATCCACCCAGGTGACGGTGCATTCTTTTTTGAGCAGTCCCATGGCTTTCGGCAGAAAAACGATCTGCACGTCCTGGCCGACAACGTTCACTTCAAAATACTCGCGCGCCCTCACCTCCGCCCTGCCAGGCGTGGCGTTGAAGCGGATTTCCTCGGAGGCAAGTTTCAACCCGGTCGTCACGCTCCGGTCGGGCGCTTGCAGGGTGAACCCCTCCAGCATCGGCGGCATGCCTGGCGAGGTGCGGATCAGCATGACCAATTTGTCGGGCGGTTTGCCGGCGAGCGGACGTATCTTGACCGTCGCGATCTCGGCGTCGAAGCGATAGCCGGGCAGCTTCGGATCATAAACCGGCGCGATCTCCGCGGCGGGAAGCCGCTTCACGAAGGTCACCTCGAAGGGATGGGTGGATTTTCCGGTTTCGCCCCCTTCAGCGAAGGCTGAAACTGCCGCAATCAGTATCCAGAAACATGGGAGGACGTTCTTCATTTCTTTGCATCCTACGCGGCCTGCAATCCGGGTCCAACCCTCATTTTCCGGCTCTGCGGACCGATCCGACGGCGGTTCCGGGCCGGATCGATGAGTTTTCCGATAGGCAGGGAAATGAAGGTGGCCGGCGAATGCTCGCGACCGCAACACCCGTGCGCGAGCAATTCGCGGGAATCGCTGATACCGCATGGATGTGTGGTGGCAACATCGCGGTCAAACACGCGAATATGGCCGCTGTGCACCCGCGCTCAAGCTTCCGCATTGCGCATGGCGATGTGGGCGAGGGCCTCGTCGATGCGGTCGATGAGGATCAGACACAGGTCGCCGGCCTGGAGGCGGGAGAGGGCGGTGTCGATCGCCAGCATCTCGCCGCGGATCTCCTCGGTGCGGGTGGTGCGGCGGGCGTTGGTCAGGCCGTCGCGCAACAAGGCCATCACCTCGCCGTCGGCGCGGCCGCGCTGGCAGTCGTCCTGATAGAGGATCACCTCGTCGAAGGCCTCGCCGAGGATTTCCGTCTGCAAGCGGATGTCGCAATCGCGGCGGTCGCCGGCGCCGCTGATGACAACGATGCGGCGGTTGGAGGGCATGCTCTCGACGGCTTGGACCAGCGCCCGGATGGCGTCCGGATTGTGGCCGTAATCGGCGATGAGGGTGGCGCCACGATGAGCAAAGACATTGAAGCGACCGGGCGCGGTGGCTGCATCGTTGACAAAAGTGGCCAAGCCGCGGCGGATCTTCTCCCATGAGATGCCAAGCCCCCAGGCGGCGGCGATGGCGGCCATCGAGTTCTCGACTTGAAACTTGATGGTGCCGTTGCGGGTGAGGGGGATGTTGCTCAGCGACACGCGGTAGCGGAGTTTGCCTTTCGCCCCGACGATCGCGTCGCCATCGACGAACACGCCGCGCTTGCCTTGGGCGAGGTGATTGGCGAGCACGCGTTCGTGGCGGTCATGGGCGAAGAAGGTGATGGAACCCGGGCAGGCATCGGCCATGCCCGCGACGATCGGGTCGGCGGCATTCAGCACGGCCACGCCATGGGGGGCGACGCTGTGGACGATGACACGCTTGACCACCGCGAGGTCTTCGACCGTGCTGATGTAATTGAGGCCGAGGTGATCGCCCATGCCGATGTTGGTGATCACGGCGATGTCGCAATGGTCAAAGCCGAGGCCTTCGCGCAGGATGCCGCCCCGCGCGGTTTCCAACACGGCGGCGTCCACATCGGGATGGAACAGCACGTTGCGGGCGCTGCGCGGGCCGCTGCAATCGCCAGTGTCGATGCGCTGGTTGGTGATGTAAACGCCGTCGGAATTGGTCATGCCCACGCGTTTGCCGGCAAGGCCTAGCAGGTGGGCGATCAGGCGCACGGTGGTGGTTTTGCCGTTGGTGCCGGCCACGGCGACGACCGGGATGCGGCCATTCTCGCGCTCGTCGAACATGGTGGAAATCACCGCCTCGCCCACCGGGCGGCCTTTGCCAAACGAGGGCTGGAGATGCATGCGAAGACCGGGCGCGGCATTGACCTCGATCACTCCGCCCGACTGGTTTTCCAAGGGAGTGAGCACACTTTCGCACACCACATCGACACCGCACAGATCGAGTCCCACCATTTGCGCCGCCGAGACGGCGCGCGCCGCGATTTCCGGATGGACGTCGTCGGTGACATCGGTGGCGGTGCCGCCGGTGCTGAGATTGGCATTGTTGCGCAGAAGCACCCGCGCGCCCTTGCGCGGGACCGAGCCGGCATCGAAGTGCTGGTGGGCGAGCGTGGCGAGGGCGATTTCATCCAGATGGATTTTGGTCAGGGATGTGGCGTGACCATCGCTGCGCCGCGGGTCGCTGTTGACCTCTTCCACGAGTTCCAGAATGGTGTGTTCGCCATCGCCAATCACATAGGGCGGTTCGCGGCGCGCGGCGGCGACAAGGCGGTTCCCGATCACTAGCAGACGGAAATCCTGGCCGGGCAGGTACTGTTCCACCATGACATTGGAACTGACTTCATGCGCGGCGGCGTAACCGGCTAACACATCTTCGCAGGACTCAACATTGGCGGCCACGCCCTTGCCTTGGTTGCCATCGCGGGGTTTGATGACCACCGGACCTCCGAGTTCGCAGGCGGCGGCCCAGGCATCTTCGGCATCGGTGACCGGGCGGCCCTTGGGCACCGGCACGCCGGCCGCCTCCAGCAAGTGTTTGGTCAGTTCCTTGTCTTGGGCGATCGATTCCGCGATTGCGCTGGTGCTGTCCATTTCCGCGGCCTGGATGCGCCGCTGTTTGCTGCCCCAGCCGAACTGCACCAGACTTCCTTCGGTGAGCCTGCGGTATGGAATGCCACGGGCGACGGCGGCGGCGACGATGGCACCGGTGCTCGGGCCGAGTCGGACATCCTCGTCGAGTTCGCGCAGCCGGTTGAGGGCGGACGGCAGGTCGAACGGCAGGTCGTTGAGGGCGGCCGCGCACAATTCCAAGGCCAGCTCGATGGCCAGCCGCCCGACGGCTTCCTCGGTGTACTCAACGATCACCTGATAGACTCCGGGTTCGGGGACGGCGACCGAGCGACTGAAAGCGACCGGACAGCCCACCTGGGCTTGCAGGCCGAGGGCGGCCAACTCCAGCGCGGAAACCAAAGGGGCACCGGGTTGGAACGAGGAGATTTGTGGAAATCGTTCGCGCAGGCGGTCCTCGAAGCCGGGCAGCTGATCCAGGCAGAGTTCCTGCCCGCTGCAACTGACGAGCGCTTGAATCGCGGTGTGGAGGCCCCAAAGGTTGGGCCCTCGCAGCGCCCGGATGTTAAGGATGTTCATGCGGTGTGGGTGATCGGAACAAAGGAGGCGTTGAGTTCGAACGACGGGGCTTGAGCCGGTTCATCGGAAAAGGTCTCGGCACCGGTGCGGATCACATGCAGCGCAATGCCAAGCGCCCAGGCCGCCGAGACGGCAGCCAACACGCAATTCAAGCGATTGCCGGCATGGTCGCCAGCGAGATAGGGAATCTCAGCCAGCGGCAGGAGAGGCGATTCATCGGTTCCGCTGGCCAAGACCAACTGGCCTCCGCGCACGAAAACAGCGCGTCCACCTTGCGCGCGATGTGCGGTCAGCACCGGCAGATCGGCATCAATGGCAAAGTAGATCACCTCGCCATCACACAAAGGGGCCATTTCCACCGCCATCGGATCCGCCGCATGAAGCACTGCCACGCCGCCGGGCAGAACCACGTCCACTTGAGTGCGAAACACTTTGAACACATGCTCGGGCGTCTCGATGTAATATGTCCCGTAATGCTTCTCCGGCTCGATACCGGTAACCAAGGCGACTTGGCAGCGGTCATAGGCCAGGCCCTGGCCCAAAATCACCTCCGCGCTGTTTTCCAACACGGCGGCTTCCACCGCGCGGTTCATCAACACCTGGGTGCTGCGGCGCCACGTGCCGCAATCCCCCGACTCCACCTTGCGGCGGTCGAGAAACAGGCCATCGCCACAGGCCAGGCCGGTGAATTTCCCGGAGAGTCGTAAAAACTCCGTCACCCACTGTGCGACCTCCGTGGTTCCGCTGGAACCCGTGATGCCCACCACCGGAATGCGCCCGGAATCTCCGTTAGGAAACAAGTGGTCGACGATGGCGCGGCCAACCGGACGCGGTTCGCCCGAAGCCGGGTGCAGGTGCGGGACCAATGCGGGAGCCTCATGCACTCCGGCAATCGCTCCGCCTTGAGCGGCCAACGGGCGGGCAATGTCGTCCGCCAAAACGTCCACTCCCGCGATGTCGAGACCGACCACCCGCACGGCCAAACAGGCCGCGGTCGCCGTCGACGGATGGACTTGATTGGTAACGTCCGCCGCGCCGCCATCCTCATCCATGCGGGCCGCGGCCACCAAGGTGCCGCCCAGCACGAGCAATCGGTATCGCCCGCGCCCTTCCGGTTCCGCCCTGTCCTCATCGGGGTCCACGATTGGCAGGCCGCACGACCCTAACAAACCGGCGCTCAGTTCGGGATCCCGGGCGATGCCTTGGGCGATGGCGCTGGTGCGGTCGCTCTGGGCGGCCCAGATCCGCCGTTGGCGCGAGCCGTAGCCGAGTTGAATGAGGTTGTCGGCGGACAAGCGGATCGCGGGAATGCCGCGCTCTTTGGCGGTGGCGGCATCGACGATGCAGGCGGTGTTAGGCCCTGGAAGATATTTGACGGCGATTTCTCGCAGGCGTTCATGAGTAGCGACCATGTCGAAAGGCTTATCCTCGATGGCTGCCATCACCAAATCCCGTGCCGCATGAAGGCAGGCGCGGGTGACATCCTCATGCCAAGCTTGCACCACCACCTTGTAAACCCCGCGCACACCGGTTTCACGGGCCCTGCCGAAGCCGCCGGGCATGCCTGCGAGATTCTGGAGTTCCAGCGTGACGTGTTCGAGGATGTGTGCCGGCCAGGTTCCCTCCTGCAAGCGCCGCACAAACCCGCCCGCTTCGCCATAACTGCAGCGGTGCTCGGACAAGGTTGGCAGCCATGCGCACAGCCGTTCCACAAAGCCGGGGATCGTATTGGACGGGCATTCTTCGAGTTCGCCGATATCCACCCACGCCTCCAGCACGGGCCGGTAGGTCCAGAGGTTGGGGCCACGAAGGGAAAGAAAATTGAGAAACCGGATGTCTTTGCGTGTCATGAAACCGAGGTCCCGCGTTGCGGTAACAAGCCGCTTTCTTTCCGGTTCCCGCCACCAAATCAAGCCCCGTATCGAAAATCGACTCAATCGGCCGGACAAATGTGTTGCATGCCCGCCGAAATGGGTCAAAACGCGGCTCAGCTCCGCACGGCGGCAGTGAATCCCGAGGCCCTATTTCCTGATGACGCCAGCCGATCTTTCGAGTTCGACACCCGCCGCCACCGTTCTAACCGATCCGTGGCGGAGTGAAATTGTCGCCGCGCTTGGCGAAAGGGAATCCGTGATCGCCTGCCTTGAGTTGGACCTGAACCTCGAGCTCCGGTTTGACCTGGGCGTCGTCGTCCTAACGGACTACGGGCTGCTCGCCAAGGCCGCGGGCGATGCGGCGTGGCGGCGCTGGGGGTTCCGCCCCGGGTTGCAGTTGGAACACCGTGATCACACGGGAGTCGGCACCTTGGACCTGCGGGACGAAAACGGCTTGCTGGCCCGCTGGCGTCATACTCTCGGCCGGGACGCGGCGGTGCGGCGGCTCATCGTGCAATTCCAAGAGCATCTGAGGGCCATGGTGGACAACCGGCCGGCGGTTCCGCCGCCGCATGCCATGTGCCCCATCTGTGAGAACCCGATCCCGGCCGGGCAGGAGGAGTGTCCCGCATGCGCGAAGACCGTCCATGCGCCGCCGTCGCCGTGGACGCTGCTCCGGCTGTGGCGCTTCGCCAAACCCTACACCCGCCCCTTGCTGGCGGGTTTTGTCCTCACGCTGCTGGCCACCGCCGCCACCCTGGTGCCGCCCTATCTGACCATGCCGCTGATGGACCGGGTCCTGATCCCGTTTCAAAACGGCGTGCCCATCGACACCACCCTGGTGATGATGCTGCTAGGCGGACTGGTCGCCTCGGCATTCCTCGCCTGGATTCTCGACTGGGCCAAAACCTATCTGCTCGCCCTGATCAGCGAGCGCATCGGCTCCGACCTCCGCACCACCACCTACGAGCACCTGCAGGGGCTCTCGCTGGAATACTTCGGCGGCAAGCGCACCGGCGACCTGATGGCCCGCATCTCCTCGGGCAGCGACCGGATCTGCGTGTTCATCTCCTCTCATCTGTTGGATTTCGTGACCGACCTGCTGATGATCCTGATGACGTCGGCGATTCTGCTTTTGATCAACCCGTGGCTGGCCCTGGTGACCCTGGCGCCGCTGCCGCTCATCGCGTGGTTGATTCACGTGGTGCGGAACAAGCTTCATCATGGTTTCGACCAGGTCTACCGGATCTGGTCGGAGGTCACCAGCGTGCTGGCGGACACGATTCCCGGCATCCGCGTGGTCAAGGCGTTCGCCCAGGAAAAACGCGAGGCGCAGCGCTTCCGCGAGGCCAACGCCCGCAATCTGGCCGTCAACAACCGCGTCAACAAGGTGTGGGCCTTGTTCAACCCGACGGTGACGTTTCTCACCGAGGCGGGCTTGTTAGTCGTCTGGGGTTTCGGGATCTGGCTGGTGTCCAAGAACGAGATCACGGTGGGCGTGCTGGTGGCCTTCCTCGCCTACATCAACCGGTTCTACTCGCGACTCGGCTCGATGAGCCGGATCGTGTCGGTGTCGCAAAAAGCGGCGGCGGGGGCCAAGCGGATCTTTGACATTCTCGACCACGTTTCAAGCGTGCCGGAGCCGTCCCATCCGGTGCATCTCAAGCAGGTGAGCGGCGCGCTCGAACTCCACAACGTGTGTTTCCGCTATGGCACGCGCGGCATCCTGCACGACGTGAACCTAACGATCGCGCCCGGCGAAATGATCGGGCTGGTCGGCCACAGCGGATCGGGCAAGAGCACCCTGGTCAACCTGATCTGCCGCTTCTACGACGTGGCGGAAGGCTCGATCCGCATCGACGGCGTGGACATCCGCTCCCTGCCGGTTTCCGAATACCGGCGCAACATCGGCCTGGTGTTGCAGGAGCCCTTCCTGTTTTTCGGCACGATCGCCGAAAACATCGCCTATGGAAATCCCGAGGCGACGCACGAAGAGATCATCGCCGCGGCCCGCGCGGCCCACGCCCACGAGTTCATCCTGCGCCTGCCGCAGGGTTACGATTCGTTAGTCGGCGAGCGCGGCCAGGCTTTGTCAGGCGGCGAGCGCCAGCGGATTTCGATCGCCCGCGCCTTGCTCATCGATCCGCCGATCCTGATTCTCGACGAGGCCACCTCGTCGGTCGATACCGAGACCGAACTCGAGATCCAGGGCGCGCTCGACAACCTGATCCGCGGCCGCACCACCCTGGCCATCGCCCACCGCCTCTCCACCTTGCGGCGCGCCGACCGCCTGGTCGTGCTCGACCGCGGCGAAGTGGTGGAGGAAGGCAATCACGAGGAACTGCTCGCCAGGAAAGGCGCGTATTTCCGGCTCGAGCGCGCGCAGACGGAATTCCTCAATGGCGGTCCGGCAACGGACGCAATCGAAGAAGGCGTCGATTCCACCATGCCGATTCTCAAGGAGATCTAGCAAACATGACCGGGGATTTCCAACTTCATCGCAACGCCTTCGGACAACTGGTTTTCACCGGTGCCGATGGTATCGAACACGTGGGTGTGGAACCTGCGAGAGCGTTTCCGATCACCTCGCCCGAGGAGGGCATCGCCTTGATGACCCGCGCCGGCAAAGAGGTGGCGTGGATTCCGAGTCTGGACGGGGAGCCGGAGGCAATCCGCCGCCTGATCGAAGAGGAACTGCAAGGCAGGGAATTCATGCCGGTCATCCAGCGGGTTTGCAGCGTCTCCGGCTACGCCACGCCCAGCACCTGGCGCGTCGAGACGGACCGCGGCGACACCACCCTGGTGCTTAATGCCGAGGAGGACATCCGGCGGCTGGCTCCGCCGACGCTGATGATCATGGACAACCGCGGCATTCAATTCCTGATTCGCAATCCGCTCAACCTCGATGCTGCCAGCCGCAGGATTCTGGATCGGTTTTTGTGAATGCCGAGCGAAACGCCGTGCCGCGGCGGGCCTGGCAGGTCGATGAACCGGCAGAGTCCGTGCGAGGGGCCGGTCGAGGGCCTGCGCCGTTCGGCCTAGCCACATGGCTGACAAGCGCGGAAGTGCGCGGCACCAGATGGCGCAAGCTTGGAGATCGATCCGGGCGGGTCAAGGGAACCTACCCCGGAAATCTCGTTAGCGGGCTCGTCGTGCTGGCGTGATCAGGACGCAGGTCGGTCGGCGCGTCTCAATGAATATAGGCCGGCCCACCATTCGCGGCGGCTTTCGCTTTCTCGATCGCGGACGGCCAGTATTTGTCGACTCTGCGAGCGAGTTCGCTTTCCGGCGCGACGGCTTTGGCTTCCTCGACGGCTTTCATGGCGTCGTCGAACTTCTTCATGCAGATGAAGGTCCATATCTTCGATTGGATAACCTCCTGCTTGGTCTCGACTTCAAAATCACCTGAAGCAGCCGACTTCTCGATGAAGGCGATGGCGCCTGCAAAGTCCTTCTTGGCCAACAAGCCTTGGAACTCGGTTTGGAAATCGACTAACTTGGCCTTGGCCAGGAGCTTCTTGCCGTAGCCGGTCTCGTCTTTCGGGTCGGCTGCCTTGATTTGATCAACCACGTCCGGGTAGCACCTCGCGACGACGAGGTCTTCCAACTTCATGTCCGATATGGCATCGAGGGCGGCGACCAGAACCTTGGCCTTGGCCAGCCCTTCCAACTTGGCGGCTTCGGCAAAGGACTTGTCACGGACGTCCTTCTTGGCGCGAAGCTCGTCGAGGTGGGT
>JBFZFJ010000111.1:0-2677 GCA_041306405.1 Verrucomicrobiales bacterium
AAGCGGAACAAGGAACGGAAACGCCCTTACCTGATGAGCCGTCTTCGCCGCCTCATTGGCAAGATGGGGCGGGATCGAATGGGGCTTTTCGTCGGACATGACGCCTCCAATAAACGGGAGTCAATTGATTTGGCTGGATCTGCACCGGCAGATAGCTCTAGCGTTCGGTTGGAGCTGGTGCGGGTGCGGGTGCGGGCTTTGCGGGGGGAGAAGACGCTTCCGGTCTCTCCTGCGTGGGTTCCGTCCGACTCTCCGTTCCGTTTGCCTGCTTCTTTTCCAGTTTGTCACAGGATGTGAAGCCGAGTCCAAGAACGGTGGCGATCACTCCGAAGATAGGGGATTTTAGCTGAATTTTCATCGTTGAATGATTAATGTTTGGTGTTTGGTATTTCTAACGAATGGCCGTTCCGGAGACTGGCCGGAAAGGGCCAAAGATGGAATTGGTATCTATGCGTAGATCGCTCCAGTGTTTGGTGATTTGCTTGTGACGAATTGACGCAGTCGATCCGCCAGCGATGGTTGTTTATTCTTCCGAATCCGAGCCTAATTCCTCCAGTCGGCTCCCTGGTGTCTCGTTTCAGACGGCTTCGGTTCGGAAGTGGCGGTATGAATGGGTGAAAAACGAATCGGTTGTTCTTGCGGGACCGGCCAAACGAGGTGATTCACCGGAAGGTAGACCCGGTTGCTTCGCTGTAATGGCAACTCGAAAACACGCCCCACTTCATATCCCGTGAGGGCCGTGAGATCGGCGATTCGAGTGCCACAGAGACGTTCGATGGTGCCATGATTCAACCAGCGCCTGACGCTCGCGACCACCCCCAAGGGCGCCGCAAACATCCACCTGTCGGCTTGCTCATCGGCCACCAACCAATCCACGTTCTCCGAGATTTCTTCCATCCTGCGATTCACTCCCTGCCAACGCCGCTTCGCGGCGGCATCGGACGGAAGAACGATCTCCGCCGGCGGCAGGCCCAAGTCCGGGGAATCGGTGTTTTCATTATGCCTAAAGGCGCGCATTATTTCCACGTTGGCCGCAATGATCAAAGTCTTCATGAGGGGGGAGCTGAGGTTTTTCAGGAATACGGAGCCCAGTCCCGACCGCACAGGAGCGGGAAATTTCCCCACCCTGTGCGACCGGGAAACCCGGACGGTGCCGATCACTTGACTTCGATTTCTATGCCGGAACGCTTGATCTTTTTCTCGGCCAGTTTGGGCAGATGAATGCGAAGGACTCCGTTCTTGAACGCGGCGTCGATCTTCTTCACCTCAACTTCCTCGGGAAGCTCGAAGCTGCGGATGTATTTCCCGTAGCTCCTCTCGACGCGATGCCATTTCTTCGTCTTTTCCTCAGCTTCGCGGTGGCGTTCACCGCGGACCGTCAGGCGCCCGTTTTCCTGGCTGACCTTGATATCCTCCTTTTTCACGTCGGGAAGATCGACGGCGATGACATATTCATTATCGTCCTCCGTAACGTCAGCGACGGGCCGCCAGTCCGCGAATTCCGTTCCTTCCGAAAACAGCGAGCCGAGGCCGTTTCCGTTGGTTGTCCGCGAAAGGAAGGACTGGAGGCGGTTTTGGATCTCATCGACTTCCTGGAAAGGATTCCAGCGGGGTGATGTAATGGTGGCTAGTTCATTCATGGTATGATATCTGGGTTTGGTGGTTCGTATGACTCAGTGCGAGTGGAGCATCGTAGGATGGCATGAAGGCCCGCGAAATTGCGGTCTTGGCGCAATCTGAGAGCGTAAATCTCCGACTGTCCGTACGGAATATCACCTACGAGGTATGCGCATTTTCACGAAATGACTGATACTCGGACCGCCAATGGACGCCGACGCGGGGCGCACCTAGGATGCAAGAATGGATCATTTGAAACTTACCAAACAGGACGGCAATCATGTCCGCCGGCGTGTCATTGAATACCTGGGCGGCGAGGATGACGACCCGAGCACAGCGACCTGCGGTTATATCACCCGGTGTGATTTTGGAGCGCCCTACGCGCCCGAACACCTTCATTCTCCATCAGAGGTGGATCGTTTCATCGAACGGAATCATGATATGGCACGGTCGCTTGAGGATACACGTTCGGTGCTGCTCCATCTGGACGTGGAATATGTTGATTTCGAGGATCCGCTGACGGTCTTCCGCGACCCGCAGCGCGCGTTCGGATTTCAAAAGCCGGTTGCGTCCGCCATCCTCTCGGTGCTGGAGGCATTCAATATCCGCCCGCTGCAACTCCTGACGGGCCAGGGCCACCATTTCATCTGGCGTGTTCAAAAAGACGGCAGAGCGGCACGCCATCTCCGCGGTATTTCCGCATGCGCCAGACGGGGTTCGGAAAGCGATGGAGATGGGATTTCTCCCGACGACGCTGCCTTTTACGGCGCGGGTCTCCTGGTGGAATGGCTTGCCCATCGCGCACTCGAAATCGCCAGACCCCAGGTGGAGATTCCGGTGAACCTTACTGCGGTATCAACGGGGCGTCTCGGCACCGATCGACGGGAGATGGTTTCGATCGATCTCTCGGAATACGGCGACCCGCTTCACACGCGTACGACACGGGCTCCCTTCACTCCTTACCGCAAGCCGGCCAAATGGAATCCTCAGGCTGGTGTGGAAGCCTTCGATACCCTGCCAGAACAGGGATACGCGGTCGAGGAACTGCTCGAGCTCCGCC
>JBFZFJ010000112.1:0-2505 GCA_041306405.1 Verrucomicrobiales bacterium
CAACAGCCAGCAGGTGTTCTGCAACGAGCGCCATTTCCAGCAGATCGGGCTGCCTCACAGTTCATACCTCTCTTACCAATACACACCCGTCGGGACGGGAATCGCCGACATGGTTCCGGGTTCGTTCTACTATGACGCCACAGCCACAACTCCGACCCTGTATGTCTGGCTCCACGACGGTGGCGATCCTAACGATGACGATGCGATCATGGAAGTTAGCACCAGGAAGTGGGTGTTGGCGGTCCACGCCATTCCCTTTGTCCACATCAAGGGCCTGGCCGTCCGCCACTGCAACTCGTCAGCGGCCAACCCCGGCGGAACAGCGGTAAGCATCGGCTCGGATTCCATCATTGAGAATTGTGATATCCAATGGTGCGATTTCGAAGGACTTGGCTTGAGAAGCCGCGCGCAAGCCATTCACTGCACGATCAGCAACAATGGCGACGTGGGTGTCGGTGCCAATAGTGTTGAAAACATCCTTGTTCGAGGATGCGCCATCAACGGCAACAACTACCGGAATTTCAATCAATGGTGGCATGCCGGAGGCTTGAAGATCGTCGGAAACACCAACGGAACGATCGAAGAAAGCGAGATTTCCCACAATAATGGAAACGGCGTCTGGTTCGACGGGTGCCACTCGGGAAATCCGATTGTCATCCGGAACAACCGTTTCCACGAAAACACAAAGTGCGCGATCTTCGTGGAAATCAGCAACAATGCTTCCGTTTACAACAACCTGCTGATCATCAATCCCTACGCGGGCATCTCCATTTCCGGGTCGGACGACACCCGCTGCTATCACAATACCATCGTTACCACGAGCACGAATACGGCGATTTGGCTGGGAGGGGTTCCGCGCGAAAGATTCACCCTGAAGAACAATCGGGTGTTCAACAACATCGTGTATGGCAGCACCAATGCCAACGACCTTGTCATCCCACAAGACAACGGCGGCGACACCGGCGGGAACTTCAGCGACTACAACTGCTATTACCGCCCCGATGGGGTTCTCAAACTGAGCAACGGCGTGCGAACCTATTCCAGCCTCGAGACCTGGCGCGCGGCCACCGGATTCGACCTGCACAGCATCAGCGCGGATCCACGGTTCAACCTGACCACCGCGGACGATTACTCCACCTCCACCATGAGTCCGGTCGTCGATGCGGGCATGAACCTATCCGAAGTGGCGACCGACATCCTCGGGCGGCCCCGGCCCCAGGGCGTGGCGTCGGACATGGGCGCGTTCGAGACCTACTGGCAGGATGCGGAGCCCCCGTCGGCACCGCTAAACACCGCCGCGGATCTCATCGCCTGGAACCGCGTTCGCGTGAGCTGGAGCCCTGCGAGCGACAACGTGGGCGTGGTAAGTTACGATGTCTATCGGGACGGAACGCGCCGTGCCAACACCACGGAAACCGAGTTTGTCGATGACGGCCTGGCCGCGCTGACAAGCTACCGTTACTCTGTGATCGCCATCGACGCCGCCGGGCTTCAATCCGCAAGGAGCGAGGTCACCGAGATCCGCACGGGCGCTCCGGACACCACCGCTCCGTCGCAACCGCTGAAACCTTTCCTGATTGCGAAGTCGGCGTTTGAAATCAGCATCGCGTGGGGAGCGGCAACGGACAATGTGGGGGTCACGGAATATAAAATCTATCAAAACGGGCTGGAGGTCGGGGTCTCCGCTTCGACCGGATTCACGGATGCCGGATTGAAGCCCTCGACAAAATACGATTACCAGATCTCAGCCTTGGATGCGGCGGGCAACGAGTCGAAGGCATCCAAGAGCCTGCAGGTCAGGACATCGCCCATGCCCGTCCTCTCGCAGATCGAGCAATGGCGGTTCGATTATTTCGGATCACCCACCAACTCCGGAGATGCCGCGGACGCGTTTGACTTCGATCGCGATGGAAGCGCGAACTTCGTGGAATATGCCTTAGGCCGCAATCCCACAGCCGCAACGGGCGACGACGGCCCCCTCGGTATGCCCGATCCCCAGCTCGACGTGGCCGCCGACCGTCTGGTGCTGGTCATCGACCTCCCCGCTACGGCACCCGCCGAAGTGGTTTACGAGGTGCTGGCCTCAAGCGACCTCGTCAACTGGACCCTGATCGCCCAAAAGACGGGCGCAGCCGCCTGGGTGAAAATCGATGCGGGCGGCAGCATCGTCCCGGGTCCGGTGCTCGGCGGGCGTCAAATCACCAAAGTCCAGGACTCCGTGAGCATGACTGCCCAATCCCGCCGCATGATGACCCTGCGCCTCGCCGGTGTTTCGGTTGCGACTGCGACTGAACCGCCCGTTGTTGCGGTGGACGAAGGCGGTGCAGGTAAGGCCGCACCGCCAGGGGAACCAGCCAAAGAAACGCGAAATCCCAGCCCAAGCGAACACCTCCCGGCTCTCCTTGGACTCCCCCATTTCTCCCCGCTTTGACTGCGCTCCCGGCGCCACCTTTCCGCCACCACCGTAACACCTCCCCCACCCATCTTTCATTCTCACTCTTCCCC
>JBFZFJ010000113.1:0-3088 GCA_041306405.1 Verrucomicrobiales bacterium
CGCTTCGTGCGCGAGGTGAAGGAGGTGTCCGCGGAGGCGGGGGGATTGCAGCTGCCAATCACCGTGGGTGCGGGCGAGGTGGTGATCCGGGAATTTTTGATTCCGAAGATCGGCAGGCAGAGCAAGGGCAAGCAGCCGGTTTCCTGGGTGATGCGCAATCTGACGTGGCGGAAGATTCAAGAAGGACTCGCAGCGGAACGGCTGGACGTGGGGATCGCCTCTGGACTTGAAGCAAGTGGGAATGTGGCAGTGGTGGACCTCGAAAGCTACGGGTTCAAGTTGTTGCTGCCAGAGCACGAAACACCGGATAAAAGCGGTTGGAAACGCCTGACGGATCTGCCGGTGGTCGTGCTGGATGGCGATGGAAAGTTCCGGCAGTTCCTCGCGGGCTGTGAGCGTGAGCACGGAGTGAATCTCAAGATCGGAGCCGAATGCACCAGCTACCCGCAGGCTGCCGATCTGGCGGAGGTGGCAGGCTGGGCGGTGTTTGTGCCGGAGTATTGGTGGCGGCGGCGCAAGGAATGGGCGGCGCGGACACAGAAGCTACCCGGGCTGGAACAACACCAGCGGAAGTTCCAACTCGGCTGGAACCGGAAAGTCGCTGAACGCCGGCCGGAGGTGGCGAAGCTGGTGAAGGCGCTCGGGGGGATGAAGTGACGCCTGGAGTCAAACTGAATTGTCCCCAACTGCGTTCCGCGCGGAGTGGGATGCCCATTGTAAAAAATCCCCCTGTTTTTCACGCGCGGCCCGTGATTCATTCCCGCCATGCAACCGCGCGACCTTGATCCCACTCCCGAACTCCTCTCCCCCGCGGGAAACTGGGACTGCGCCCGCGCCGCCGTCGCCGCCGGGGCGGATGCCATCTATTTCGGCCTGCCGCGCTTCAACGCCCGCCTGCGCGCGGATAATTTCATCGATGCGGATCTCGATGAACTCATGGAATACCTCCACCGCCACGGCGTGAAGGGATTCGTGGCGATGAACACCCTCATCTTCACCAGTGAAATGAAGACAGCCGAGGAGCAGCTCCGCAAAATCGCCGCCGCCGGCGTGGACGCGCTCATCATCCAGGACCTCGGCCTCGCCAAGCTCGCCCGCGAAGTCGCGCCGAACGTCGAGCTCCACGCCTCGACCCAGATGACCATCACCTCGCCGGAAGGGCTCGCTTTCGTCGAATCGCTCTTTCCGCTAGAAAGAGCCGTCCTCGCCCGCGAGCTTTCCATCAAGGAAATCGAGCGATTTCAGGCTTCTTCCGTGGAGACGAAAACCCCGCTCGAAGTGTTCGTCCACGGCGCGCTCTGCGTCGCTTACTCCGGCCAGTGCCTGACCAGCGAGTCGCTCGGCCAGCGCAGCGCCAACCGCGGCGAATGCGCGCAAGCCTGCCGCATGCCCTATGAAATCGTGGTCGATGGCGAGACCCGCGAGCTCGGCGCGGTTCGCTATTTGCTCAGCCCGCAGGATCTTGCCGCCGTCGATCTCGTCCCCGACCTCGTCCGCGCCGGGGTGAAATCCTTCAAGATCGAAGGCCGCCTCAAGTCGCCCGAATACGTCTCCGCCGTCACCCGTGTCTATCGAAAAGCGCTCGATGCCGCGATGGCGGAAACCGAATCCCCGATCACCCCGTCCGATCGCTACGAGCTGGAAATGACCTTCTCCCGCGGCCTCAGCACCGGTTGGTTTGCCGGCACCAACCACCCGTATCTCACCCACGGCAAATTCGGTAAAAAGCGCGGGCCGCTGCTAGGCACCATCATCGACTGCGGTCCTGGCTGGATCCGCCTCGGCGAACTCACCGGCGTCCCGTTCACCGCCGGTGACGGCGTCGTTTTCGATGCCGGCGAGAACCGCGACCTCGAACAAGGCGCGCGCATCTGGGTGATCGAGGGCGACCGCCTCATTTTCCACCTCACCTACAGCGGCATCAACTTCGACCGCATCAAGCCCGGCCAGACGCTCTACAAAACCTCCGATCCCAAGCTCGACTCCGAGCTCCGCCGCTTCTGGCAGAACTCCCGCCCCGCCGAGAAAAAGACGCCGCTCCACCTTGTTGTTAGCGGCAAGACCGGCGAACCCATCACTGTAGCGGCGGTCTGTGACCGTCTGTCTTCCTCCGCGTCCTCCACCCTCCTGCTCGAACCCGCCGCGAAACACCCGCTCGGCACCGAAAAGCTCGTCGAGCAGCTCGGCCGTCTCGGCGATTCCTCGTTCGAGCTCGGCACGCTCGACAACCAGCTCGAAGGAAACTGCCACATCGCCGTTTCCGCGCTGAACCAACTGCGCCGCGCCTTGGTGAAACAGCTGGAGACCGCCGCTGCGATCAAGCCGGTGCTGCCGAAAATCACCACCACCTATCAGGACCTTCTTCCTTCGACGTCCGATGTTGGAAGTTCGACGTTCGATGTTCCCACCCTCTCCGTCCTCTGCCGCACGCCCGGCCAAGTCGCCGCCGCCCTCGAATGCGGCGTGGAGACAATTTACTGCGACTTCGAAGACCCGCGCCGCTACAAGCAAGCCGTCGCCCTCGTCCGCTCGGGGAATTCCCAAATCCACCTCGCCACCCCGCGCATCCTCAAACCCGGTGAGACGGGCTATTTGAAACTCATCGAGAAAGCCGAACCCGACGGCCTGCTCCTCCGCAACCTCGGCGCGCTCCACTACTACAAAGACCGCCACGACCTGAAAAAAATCGGCGACTTCTCACTCAACGTCGCCAACCCGATCACCGCGAAGCTCCTGATGGAAAACGCCGCGCTCGACTACCTCACGGTTTCCTACGACCTCAACATCGGCCAAGTGCTAGAGCTCCTGCACAGCGCGCCGCCCGAGTGGTTCGAGCTCACGCTGCACCAGCACATGCCGATGTTTCACATGGAGCACTGCGTCTTCTGCGTCTTCCTCAGCAGCGGCACCACCTACAAGGATTGCGGCCGGCCGTGCGAAACCCACGTCGTCCATCTCCGCGACCGCGTCGGCCAGCTCCACCGCCTGCAAGCCGATGTCGGCTGCCGCAACACGCTTTTCAACGGCAAGGCGCAGACCGGCGCGCGCTACTACGAGCACCTCCGCGCCACCGGCCTCTCGCGTTTCC
>JBFZFJ010000114.1:0-7720 GCA_041306405.1 Verrucomicrobiales bacterium
GCCGTTCTGACGCACGGTGACATGCAGGTCACGGGTGCCGAGGTTGTGACTGATGGTAAAGTCCGAGTTCACACCGTCTCCGATTGGCGCGACGTAGTGTTGCGAGCCGGTGATGATCTGGTCTGGCGTGAACGGCACATACGTCCTGCCGTAGGGTGGGCGGAGCCAGTCGATGTTGGCAGCGGTTTCGAGTCCCTCCCAGTTCAGTTCGCGAATCAACGAGATCGGTGCGCGGAACGGAGTGAGCGTGTAAGTCTTCGTCGGGTCGTTCTCATCTTGAATTGCGACTTCAATTTCCAACTCTGGCTTTAACTCTGCGGCACCGCGTAGTGCGGCGGCGATCTCGGCGGTGTTGAGATCGAGGATGATGGTCGGATCACCCGGCGGCGCGGAAAACACTGCGACTTCGATCAACTCCTGATCAATGCCGGCCATCGAGCCGTTGAAGGTAATGTGGGCGATATTGGTCGCCGGGTTGCTGACGGAGAACGAACCCTCATCGTCGGCGAGCACCGAGAGCGCGTCCTGAATTTCGTCGGGTCCGTCGTCCACGGACAGTTCGCGGGTTTTCTTGAACCCACGACGTAACTGATAGGTGCCTTTGAAGGTCGGCTGGATCTTGAGCGCCTGGATTTCGGGCCAGAGCGTGGTGGCCGAAGCTCCGCCTGCTTGCACTTCGCTCACGGTGGGCGCGGGCGGCACGATCAAAGCAAAGCTCGCCGTGGATGCCAGCGGTGCCTGCACGAGCCGGACCTCATGACGGTATTGACCGGCTACCTGCGTCGAGCGAACGCGCACGAACGAAACGGGCCGCAATTCGGAAAGCAGTCCCCCGACAGAGTATCCGGACAGCGCGATTTCCTGCAGGCCGGTGGAAATGATCCACGAGCCATCCTGTTTGCCAACCACCGCGTCATCCAATCCGATGGCGGCAAGGGCAGACTGGACGGCGCCCGCCGTGGCGTCGTGTGGGATCGACGCGGTGTCCTGGCCGTCCACGCTCAACACAAAAAAGCCAGTCGTCGGGCGGGCATCGACAAATCCGATGGAGGCGCGGATGTGCGTCACAATCCTCTGGACCTCGATGGGCGAACCTTCGAGCGATTCAGCGAAGCGTAGGCCGATGCGCACCTTGTCGCCCTGGACGAAGGCAGGGAACGAAACCGCGCTGCCGCCAAGCGTCGTGGTCAGCCTGCGAGTGGTGAGATTGGCGTAAACGGTGGCCTGCATGGGGATGTCCTGCCCATGCCTTCCGCGTCAACTCACAGCTCGAAATATCCAGCGTCAAACCTCGCCATGACGTGAGGAAACTGCGGTTCCAGCCCGGCGGCCTGCTCAGCTTCCTCCTCTTCCTTGCGTACGTTGTGGCTACTTGGCTGCCTTGATATTCTGCTCGTGCGCCCATGCCATCGAGGCATCCGAGAATTGGAGTTTCATCCAACCTTTTTTGTTGGAGAGTGCTTCCCCGACCTCGCCCTTTCGTGACTGGCTTTCCTAAAATCGTGGACCGTGATTTTGTCTCACCTCTGCTTGAAGACCTTGTGTTTCGGGTCGCCGCCCGAGATGAGGTAGGCGAGCAAATCGGATAACTCATCCTTGTTCATCAGGGCGATCGTCCCGGGCGGCATCATGGAGATCTGCGAGGGCTCGACGTTTGCGACGTCGCCCATGGGAGTCTTGGTGAGCACGCTGAAATCGTAGGGATTTGCGGCGATGGCGATTTCCTTATCGTTGCGGTAGATGATTCGTCCGTAGAGCTGTCCGCCTTCTTTCAGCGTGATCGTGCTGGCTTGGTATTGCTCGGAGATGGACTGGCTGGGCTCGGAAATGGCGACGAGAATATCCGGGATCGAGTAACGCTTGGCGACCGAGCCGAGGTCGGGGCCGGAGTAACCGCCGGCGCCTTCGAAGCGATGGCAGGCCACGCATCGGCCGGCTGAAAACATCTTCTTGCCGTTCTCGTAATCCCGGTTGGCGAGCTCGGTTTTAGACAGATCCTTTGCCGTCTCCGTAGTCCATCCGCCGGGCGGGCCTTTCGGCAACGGCAGCTTGCTGAGATCCACCGCGGCGACATCGCCAAGCAGCCACAAAACCGCAGATGCGTCCTTCGGTGCAAGATGCTCGATGGCGTCTTTTCGGATCGCGCGGATGTAGCCGATGAAGCTCTTGCCGCCGCTTTTCTCCAAGCTCTCGTTGAGCCACCCGAAGTAGAACTTTCGGTCGTCGAGCGTCCAGCCGGACTGAACGCGGCGGATGGAGTAGGCGTATTGGATATTCTGCGTGTTGGGGGTGTTGGTCATCGTTTTGAGGACGGCCTCTCCGTATTCGTGCCGCGCGAGCATCGCCTTGTCGTAGGCCATGGTTTTGGTCTGCGTGACCTTCATCAAAGCGACGGTCTTGCCCGCTACTTCGGGCGCGTCCAGATAGCTCAGCACCCGGCAGAGTTCGGTGTTCAGCGTTTCGTCCTGGGCGGGGTAAAGCGGGTTTAGCTTGGCGATGACGGCAGTGATCTCGGCTGGCGACGGCGCGTTCAGGCGCATGAAACACAGCGAGTAGGCGCGGAGCAGAGCGAGCTGGTCGTCGTTCTCCAAGCTCTCGAATGGAACGCCGTTGAGCTTTTCCAGCACCCGACTCGACAGCGACTTCTCGGCGTGACGGCAAAGCGCGATGGCCGCGTAGATGACGGCGCGTGGATTCGATTCCGAGAACGCCTTGTCCTGCCACAGCTTGATGTCCTGATTCTCGATGGCCAGGCGCGCTGCGTAGCGGATGTCCCGATCAGCATGCGACAAATAGGGCCACGCCTTTTCGATCGCCTCGAACCCGCCGCTGCGGCTGCCGTGGAATGCTTCGAGCGAATGACGCAAATCTCTGAGCTTCTGATTCGCGACCAGGCTCTTCTTCGGCCCGTCACGATGCGGGCCGGTGTAGCGGACGCGGTAGAGCTTCGAAGCGGTGTTGCGGCCGCCGACCAGGAAATACATGTGCCCATCCGGTCCGAAGCGCATGGCGGAAATGTTCAGAGGTGTGCCGTTGAGGAACTCCTTCTTGGTCCCGGTATAGCTCGAGCCGCTCTCTTCCATATCGACTGTGTAGATGGTCCCGAATGTCCAGTCGCAGCAGAACAGTTTGTCTTGGTAATAGTCAGGGAAGTTCGAGTGATGGCCAAAGCCAAGTCCGGTCGGCGAACCCGGGCCGATGTTGATCACCGCGCCGTTGCTATCGGCGAAATACTCCGCCCATTTCGCCGAGCCCGCGCGCGAGCCGAACTCGCTGGCCGAGGTGACGTGGTTGACGCGCGTCGGCCGATACCACGGGCTGCCGATGTCGAACTCAAGGTCCGAATCGTAGGTGAACAGCTCGCCCTCGCGGTTGATGGCGATATCCACGGAATTGCGCAGGCCGGAGGCGATCATTGTCCAGTCCTTGCCGTCGGGCGAGATCCGACAGATCCAGCCGCAGGGCGCCTTGATGCCCACGGCATGGCCTTGAGGGTCGGGCATCGACTGCAGCAGCGAGTCCTCCTGCCAGACACTCGGTTGCAAGCTCGGCACCCCCTTTGGCACCCGCGAGTGGTCGCCCGAAACGAGATACAGTCCCTTCCCGTCCTCGGTCTTGATGATCGAGTGCGCGGAGTGTTCATAGCCCATCTCCAATGGCTTGATGAGCGTGAACTCGTCATAGGTGTCGTCGCCATCGGTGTCGCGTATCCGATAAAAGCCCTTCATCGAAGACATATACAAACTGTCGAACGCATACAGAAACCCCAAGGCACCACCCACAGTGCGATTGCCCCATTGGATCGGGACATACGGAAACCCCTTGAGACCCTCGACGCTGAGCTTCGAGCTAGGATCGCCGTCCTTAGCCAAAGTGACGCGAAACACGCCTTTGTCATCCTGATCCGAAACGATGATCCGCCCCTTCGGATCAAAAGCCATCGCCACCCAAGATCCCTGCGCGGTGGGGACGGAGTAGAGCAGTTCCGCTTCGAAGCCTTCGGGCAGCGTGATCTGCGTGTCAGGGTCGAGGACGTAATTGTCGTCGTCCGCTCCGGCATGGCCGACGATGGTCGAGAGGAGGAACAGTGCCGCGAGTTTTTTCAAAAGGGTCGTTGTCATTAGTGAGATCGCTGTTGGTCAGGTCTATTTTGGTGAAGGTTTTTTCGGAGCCGGTGATTTCTTCCATGCCTCTGGCCGCACGATCTGTTTGGCGGCTTCGAGTTCCTCGCGGAGTTCGGTGTAGGGCATGTCCTGCACGCTGATGTGTTTGTCTATTGCCATGCAGGCCGCGATGGCGGCGCTCTGGCTCAGCGCCATGAAGACCGGCTCCATGCGTATCGAACCGTGCGCGACATGCGTGGCGGAAAGGCAGATGGGGGAGAAAATGTTCTCGCATTCGCCCTTTTTCGGAATGATCGAGCGATAGGAGATGCCATACGGCTTGGGTGGCACGCGCCAGATGACGCCTTCATTCAGCACCTTGCCGTTCTCGGTGACAATGGCTGCAAGGAATTTGCTTTCTGCGGGAGGCTCCTGAAGAGCCATTGGGTCGGACCGGAGGGCGGGGAAATGGGGGTTGTCTAATAGCATTATTGATTTTATGGGCGATGGCACCAGTATCGGCGGTTGAAATTAGTTATTCATATTGCTGACCGAACGGTGGTTTCAGCGGCGCGGTTTAGCGTCCGCTGGAAACCGTTGTTCGGTCATTGCATCTGTATGCATCGCCCTCATTTTTCGCATGCTGTTACTCCTCAATTGCAGAAAGATCGATGTCATCCGTCCGGAATGGCACGGCCGGGAGTTTCTCCTCGTTGTAGAGATTGTGCAGCGGGTTGCGGTGCCAGGCGAAGCGAGCGTAATTGGGCTGCGGCACCCTGGGGTGCCAGACTTCGACACTGTCCTTGCCGACAATCCGGGCATGGGCCATGCGGAAATCGCCGTCGTCGCCGGCGATAGTGAAGCCTTGAATGGCCAATCCCGGCGGATGGGTTGGCAGCGGGATGATCGTGTGGTCATACCAGCCCGTGATCCCGGCGCTCATCAGACCGGAACCCACGGACTTGAACTTCACGATGATCTTGTCGCCTTTGACGGTCATCGAGTCGTACATCGGGCCGGAGCTGACGATGTCCTCGCCGTAGATCTTGTTGCGGGCAATCAGGGCCAGACGTTTGCCGACGTCCTGCTTGTTCCAAGGGTGGATGTCGCGCTCCTGGCAGCCGAGCTTCCCTATATCGATCAGGCAGGCCATCCCGGTATTGGGCAGTTCGAGCGTCATGGCTTGGGCCTCTCGGATCAGCGACCAGTCGTGGTTGGCCTCCACCGCGCATTGCTTGGGGTGGTAGTTGGCGAGCTGACAGAAGTAGAAGGGAAAGTCGCCCTGCCCCCAGTTCCTGCGCCAGCTCTGGATCAGCTCGCGAAACACCTTGCGGTAGGTATAGCCCTCCGGGCCGTTCTCGCCCTGGTACCAGATGACCCCGCGAATGGCGTAGGGCATCAGGGGGGCAATCATGCCGTTGTACAATCCGCCGTAGAAACTCTGTCCTGCAGGCAGGCCTTCCGGAAAAGCCGGCTCACCGGCATACATGCGGCGCAGCCAGCCGTCGCCCGAGAGGGAAAGCGACGGTCCATCGGCAACGGAAATCGACGGCTTGCTGCTCAAGCCCCCGATGAGCACGCTTGAGGCCCGCACCGAGAGCACGTTCTTCGCTTCCTTGGTCAAGGCCGCCGGAATGGTGCACACGTTCGAATCCCTGTGGAAACGTTTCGAGCCCACCTTGACCCCATTCCAAAAAAGGCTGCTGCCCGCGTCCAGAATGAGGTCCTTGCCCACCATCGCTCCCGGCAGCTCGATTTCGCGGGCATACCAGGTGATGCCATTCCCGCATGTCCCCGGAAACGTCGTCGGCTGCCATTGCGGGTCCGAAAGGTCGGGTTTGATGAACTCCTTTTCCCGACCGGGGACAATGATACCGATATTCCCCCCCACCTTGGCGAGGTACTCAAGCATCGCTTTCTCATACGCCGGCATCAGCCCGGGATTCGCTTTCTGCGCCGCTTCCATTTCCGCGGCTTTCGCCTTCTGTTCCTTGATCTTCGGCGCGATGTCGGGATCCGCCGCAAGGGTCTCCGGATCGCTCCACTGGTAGGCGCTGGTCGCGCCGACGCTGCTGTTGATGAGTCCGACGGGGATCTTCAGGACCTTGTAGAGCTCCACGGCGAAATAAAGCGCCGTGGCGGAAAACTGGTCCGCCGTCTCCGGGGAACAGACCGACCAGACGCCCAGCACGTCCGCCAGCGGGGTTACGGCACCTCTGACCACCGCGAAGTGACGGATCATGGGGTATTTCATATTCGGCACGTCGGCTGCACAGTTAGGAAACCGGTCCATGGTGTATTGCATGTTTGACTGGCCCGAACAGAGCCAGACTTCGCCGATCAGGACATCGCGGATCCTGATGTGCCCGGGGGTCCCTCCTTTGCCCCGAACACTGGCACCTGAACACCGAACACTTAGCTCTCGCCCTTGGGTCGAGGCCGGCATTGGATCGAGCGTCACCATCCACTTGACCGCCTGCCCCGAGGTCATCGAAGGGCCCTTCTCGGCAATAACGGTCTTGGTCTGATCTGCAAAGGTGACCGTGACCTTCTCTCCGGCATCCACCCAACCCCAGATCTTAAGGGGTTTGTCCCGCTGCAGCACCATGTGATCCTGGAAGAGTGAAGCCATTTTGAGGTCAGCTCTGGCCGAACCAGCCAAAAATAGGACCAACAGAGCGACTTCAAATATCCGTAGCATTCTACTCATGGATTGTTCCTTAATCTGAAAGACCGAACAGTTTTATTGAGCGACCGGTCGGGTTTGGGGGGTGTTAACCGACCGGCCGGTGATCAGGGTAAAACCCGACCCGGATGTACAGATTTTGGCGCTCTCGTTCATGAACGCTTCAATAACGCGATCATGCTGGCGAGCCAAGCTTTTAAAGTGGGGGTGTGAAAAGTTCGACGTTTTACAGGTTGTCGTCTCTGGGGTCCCCGCCGCAGAACAAATGCGCCATTTTTGATGGCGAATTGTTACACTGCGGGGACCGGTATCCCAAAGAAGAGCGGTTTGCACAGTGCCCGCCGTGGCGTCATGAGGGATCGGCGCGGTGTCTTGACCGTCCACTCGCAGCACGAAGGAACCGGACGTTGGCCGCGCATCGACAAATCCAATGGAGGCGCGGATGTGCGTCACAATCTTCTGCACCCCGATGGGCGAACCTTCGATTGATTCCGCGAAGCGTAGGCCGATGCGACCTTGTCGCCCTGGACGAACGCAGGGAACGAAACCGCGCTGCCGCCAAGCGTCGTGGTCAGCCTGCGAGTGGTGAGATTGGCGTAAACGGTGGCCTGCATGTCCTGCCCATGCCCGCCGCGTCAACTTAGGGTTTATGAAACGTCCGAAGGGAATCGATGCTGGAGCCAGCGCGCGATTTTTGCGTTTCCGGTGGATGCCAATTCATCCACAGGCCAGATCTTGGTGAAATCAAAGTTCCACATGCCTGCTGCGCTTCTGGCTTGGGAACTTGTCACGATCTCCCATATCTCCCCGAGAAAATTCACCAAGGTCCTCTCACTGAAGTCCCCCTCAGCCACTTGAGCCGAGATCTCAGCGATGAATGCACGCACGCCAAGAATCATCATGTTCACATGCTTGATGTCATTTCTACCCG
>JBFZFJ010000115.1:0-7231 GCA_041306405.1 Verrucomicrobiales bacterium
CATCGTCGCGAGGACGGCGGCGATTTTGAGGGGGGCGGGCATGGGGAGAAAGTCTGAAAGTCTGAAAGTCGGAGGTCGGAGGTCGGAGGTTCTATCGACTTTCGACTTTGATGCCTTCCGATTCGTCGCTCCTACCGCGAGTGTCTCAGGCGTTCGAGTTCCTGCCGGAGTGGGGCCCAGTAGGCTCGGTCGGCAACGACTTCGGCACGGCGTTCCTGCTCCAGAGCTTCTTCCAGTGCGTCGGCATCGTTGGAAATCGCATGCGCGAGGGCCGGGCGGGCGGATCGAAGAGCGGCGGCCTCGACTGGAAACAAAATCACCAGCCCACGATGCAGATAGGACGCCTCGAACGCGGGGATGGCGATCACTTCGGCCTCAAGCTCGTGAAGCGCCGCTTGCAGGCGCCGCAGGTTTTCAGGCTCGGCGAGGATGACGAAATCCACGTCGCGGCTAAATTCCGCAGCGCCGTAAAACACGCATGCCTGGCCGCCCATCAGCAGGCAGCGGACGCCATGACGCCGCATCGAAGAAAGGACTGTCTGTGTCGGGTTCGGGTTCAAGGGAGCCTCCTAGTGAGATGAATGTCGCCCATAGGCGGCCGGATTCCCTCCAGCGCTCCTGCGGGCTGAGGGAATACCAGTCCCGCCATTCGGGAGAGAGGTCAGGGATGTCCTTCACGAGCCAGTTCATATAACCCTGAAGGCGTTTTGCAAGGAGAGTCGGATCAAGAGTTACGAGGTCTCCGCTTCATCGACCTTTGACCTTTGACTTTCAGACCTTCGACTTTCAGACCTTCGACTTTCAGACCTTCGACTCTTCTCTTGCTCTCAGGATTTCAAACTTCTCAGGCACGCCTTCCAAGCCCGCGCCGCGATCCACAGCACCCCGTCCACCAACCCGTTCAGATAGGGATCCTCAAACAGCGTGATCCCGTAAGCCCGCCGGATCGCCCGCGATTCGACGTGCTGGCGCTCCGCGGATAGAACGACCTCCATGTCGCGGGTCTTCCCCAGATGGCGCTGCGAGGCGTTGGCCCCGTGCAGCCGGAAGTCCGCCACGGTCACCGGCACGTGCTCGAAGCGCTTTCCCGCCGCGTCCAGCCGCGCGTAAAACTCCCCGTCCATCACATAACGGAAATCCTCCCGCAGCCGGTATCCCTCCCCGGTCACCGTCGCCCGCCGATAGAACGCCGCGGTCGAGCCGATGAAACAATGATGGTGCACGTGCACGAACGGCGACCATTTGGGAGCTTTCACATGACGCATGAAATGCCCAGTTACATCGATGAAATCCCAGTCGCCGTAAACCACGTCCGCCGTGGATTTCTCCAACAGAACCAGGATTTCCGCCAGCGCTCCCGGCTTGAGCCGGTCGTCCGCGTTGAGCCACATCACCCAGTCGCCTTGCGCGCGGTCGAAGCCCTTGTTGATCGCGTCGGACATCCCCTGGTCGGACTCCTGCGTCCACACCGCGTGGGGAAACCGCGCCGCCACCGCCGCGCTGTCATCCGTCGAGCCGCCGTCGATGACGAGGTGTTCGAAGGTCGCGCCGGTTTGCGCCGCGACGCTTTCGAGGCAATCGGCCAGATACCGGCCGTAATTCAAACTGGGGGTGATGATGGTGAAGCGCATGGGGTGAGTGAATTGTAGCGGCGATCATGGGTCGCCGAGTGGTTTTTTTAAATCTTTGATAGTCACGGCGACCGGTGATCGCCGCTACGAGCCGAGGAGAGCGTGATTTCCAACAGCTTTTTGGCAACCTCATCCGCGTGCAATCGGTCGCACCACGCTCTCGAAATCCCCGCGGCCTCCCGCCGGCCGTTCCGCCACGCCGCAAGCTCGTCCTGCAAGGCGCTTGCATGGCCCTTGCAGTCATCCCGCTCCGCGAGCATTCCCGAATTCTCGGAGACAAACCACTCGAAACCGGCCATCGAGACCGAGCGCCCCGCCACCACCGAGCAGCCAGAACAAAGCGCTTCCGCCGCTGCGATTCCAAAACTCTCGAAGGCGGAGGGACTGTAAAACACTTGGGATTCCGCCAGGATTTCCGCGAGTTCGGCGCGCCCCACCCGCCCCCGGAGATGCGTGCGATTCCGTTGGAGTTCGTTCAGGGAGCGATGCCAGCTCTCCAGTGCGGGAGTGGTGGTTCCGGCGATGACAACCGAAACCCCATCATCCGTCGCGATCAGGGAGTCGATGACTTCCATCAGCAACCACGGGCGTTTCTGCACGACGTCCTGCCAGCGCCCGACACAGGCCACCTGCCTGCGTTTTGGCGCGCCGGAGAAACGGAAGCGCGGCTCGACCGCGTGCGGAACCACCCGCACCCGGTCCGCCAGATCCGCCCCGCCGTAGATCCGGCAGAGTTTCCGATAGTGCTCCGCCGCCTTGGGCGACACGCAGGCGATCACGTCGCCCTGTTTCAAATGCGCGGCGCGCAGCGGGTCGGTTAGCACCAGTCCGGCGCTTAGTCCTCTCAGCGTGAGTTTGAGGAATCTCAGCCAGGCGCCGGGTCCGCGGCCCTGGCCGGCGAGAATCCACTGCTCCTCAAGCCAGTCCCGGAATCCCGCCAGCGGACTCACCAGCCCGCCGTTGTCCTGGTTGAGCACCAGGAAAATCCCCGCCGCGTGAATCGCCGCCGCCACCTTGCGGAACTTCGGCCGACCCCACGCGTAGAGCACCACGCCGTCGAGCTGTTGTTCCTTCCACCAGTCCGCCGATTCCAGATTTCGGTAATCCGTCCGGATCAAATCCGCCTCATCCCCCGGTTTCCTGTCTCCCGGCATCACCGCCATGGATTCGCAGCCGATCGCCTGAAACCCGCGGCACAACAACCCGCTGTCCCGTGCGAAAAAATCCGGTCCGCCGCCGAAGGCGACGGGGGTGCAAGTGAAGATGCGCATGGCTTGTAGTGGCGATCACCGGTCGCCGTGTAATTCTTCTAAATCTTCCGTAGTCACGGCGACCGGGGATCGCCGCTACTTGGTGAAGATCACATTGCAGTTCGCCCCGTAGCGCAGGAGCTTGGGAAAACTCCGGAACAACCACGAGTCCAGCCGCTGGACCGCGCTTGATAGAAATCCGAATCGGTCCGAAACCGCCTTCATCGGATAGCCGAGGAAGTTGAACATCTGCACCTCGCAGCTGGAGAAACGCCGGCTCATCCGCTCGAACTGCGAGAGATACAGGTTGCTCTCGTCGCCCAGTTCGCCCTGCGCCATCCGCACCGCGCGGATCGCCGCGACCAGCAGGTTGTGCCCCATCGGTTCGAAGATGAAAACGAATCGTCCTCCCGGCTTGAGGACCCGCGACACCTGTTCGCACAGGCCGTCGATGTCATGGGCCAGGTGGTGCAGCGCCGCTTGTCCCCAGACCAGATCGAACGACGCCTCGCCGTATCCTGACAGATCAAACGCGTCGCCCGCCACATAGGAAAGCCCGGGAAGGCGCCTCATCCGCTCCTCGATCTCAGGCCCCGAGGCGGCATACAGGTCCAGCCCGATCACCTCCGCCAGCGGGAAGCCCTCCGCGAGTCCCGCCGCCAGCTTGCCGAAGCCGCCGCAAATCTCCAGCGCGCGCTTGCCGCTCAAATCGATCCGGCACAGCTCGCTGTATCCCGCCAGGAACAGGGGGCGGTCGGATGGAGGGAATCCGCCGATGGCCGGCAGCATGGACTCCGCGTGAGGGTGGATTGCCGCCTGCGGGCCGGGTGATAGAAGAGTGATCATCTGGAATGCGATGGAAGGTGGGGGACAGGATTCACGAAGCGGATCCAAATGCCAGCCAAGAGAGTGAGCAACAGCGCCACTGCCGAGATTTCGAAACCGAGCCGGCGGAGAGGCGGGTTGTAGCGCATCGCAACGGTCGCCGGTTCGGACGGTGGGGAGCCGGCAAGCGGCACAAGCATGCTCGCATCGGGCGCGCGCTGGACCGCCTGCCACGTGGCGGAGGACGCGTTTTTTATTTTGTATTCCCAGCCGCTCGCCTGGTTTTCCGCCAGGCGGACCCAGCGGACTCCGGTCGGGACCTCTAGCAAACGGCTGTTTTCCTTGCCGGATGTCTCACGAACCGCGAGCACGTCCGGCCGCTCGCCCGCGAAGAAGGCGTCCCTGTCCTCATCCGTCCGGAAGCCCGCGTATCGCGCCGTCTTGCGGGGGTTTTCGTAGAGCGCCATCGAGGGACTGTCCCACACCGGCTTCCAATCGGCGGCCACCGCGGGATTGCCGGGCCAGGTGATGAGGTGGCTCACGCCCGAGCGGCCGAGCTTTTCCGCGTCGCCCGCGGCTTCTCCCGGCAGCAGCATGCCGTTAGGAACGATGCTGTCGTAGCCGTTGTCCGCGGCGATGCCGTAGGCCGAAAGCGTGTTAGGAATGAACGGGGTGCGGGCCATGTGGGCGGCCGGATGCATCAGGGTGGTCACCCTGCCGTCGCGGCCCGCGTGCGATCGCAGGGCCTCGCTCTCGGGGGTCGCGGGGAAAAGCGCGTAGCGGGCGGGATCGCTCCAGACGACCCAGCGCGATCCGAACAAGCTCACTTCGGCGATGACCGCCAAGGCGACGAGCCAGGCTCCTTTGGACCGCCAGCCGGCGTGTTCGGAAGCCGTCCACCGCAAGCCCGCCAGTGCGGCGGCGAGCAACAGCAGGGGAAGGAGCTGTTGCGGACTCCAGATGAAAAGGTCCGCGAGGAAGCGATCCGCGCGTTGGGCGATCCAGTCGCCAAAGTAGCCGAAGGAACTGCCCGTGCCTCCGGCGATGATTTTTTCCCGCAGCGGTGCAAGCAGTCCGGGCCTGAGCTGAAGCAGCAGGCTCAGGGCGATCCACGCGGCGGCTCCGGCGGCGGCCAGGGAGCCCGTGATGCGGAAAACCGTCATTCTCGTCTTGCGGGAGGCGTTCTCCATGAAGTGGACGAACGCGAGAACGCCGCCGAGGATGAAGAGCAGGAACAAACGCTGATAGAGCAGCCTCACCAAGGGCGTGAGCGGCAGCAACAGGCCGCAGCCGACGAGGATGCGGGCCAGCAGCGGGGAGTCCTTGCGCCACGGCGCCAGCAACGCGATCAGCACCGGCAGCGAGCCGAAGTAGGCGACGTAAAACAACTCGCTCTTGAACAGCTTGAGCAGGTCGATCGAATCACAGCGCCCCAGCACGGAAGGGAATAGTTGAAACGGATAGGCCGCGAGGTTGAAGAGCGGCTGCAGCCAGCCCTGCGGGTAAACTCCGTTCGCCGCGTTGCCATGCATGCCGGTGTGCAGGCCGAGCCGGTTGCTGGTGAGGAAGGCGTCCGTGCAGGGGAGGAACATCATCGCCGCCAGGCCCAGCCCGAGAATCCCCCAGGCGGCGTAGCGGCCGAGGATGAGGCACTGGGAGCTGCTTTTGGCTTTTGGATTTTGGATTTTGAATTTTGAATGCTGGAGAACCGCCTCCTCCGCCCAGATCGCCGCCACGGCAAGCACCACCAGCGCGGCGTGCTGAAGCGTGCCGCCGAGGAAGGCCATCCCGATGAACAAGGGGACCGCCGCCCAGCAGCTCCGGTTCCCGCGCCGGTAGCCATCGGCGGCCCACAGGATCCACGGCACCCAGCAGAACGCGCCGAGCGTCCAGCGGTGATAGATCCATGTCACGAATTGGGAGTTGGCCGCGTAAGCCAGCGCCCCGCAGCACGCCCACAGGTTTCCGGTTTTCCTTCCACGCAGAAACAAATACATGCCGGCGGCGGCCAGCATGACCTGGCCCATGAGCCCGAGATGCCAGGCCGTCCAGAAGTCGAACCAGCGGTGGAGCTGCATAGTCCAGTCGTAATACAGCGCCATGGTGTTGGCGTATTGGGCGGTGCCGCCGTAGGTCAGGCTGCTCCAGCCGAGCCAGCCCTCCCTGGCGTAACTGTCCGCCGCCACCATTCGATAGACCAGGTACTGGTCCACCGCGTCCGAGACGATGTGGTTTTTGGCAAAGCGGGTCTCGTTGCCGTCCCGCCACGGGCTCATCATCTCGTTGAGGAGATCCAGCGGCGCGAGGTTCTTGCCACCCGCCCACCACGGCGAGAACCACAGCAGGACCACCGCGAGGCAGGCGAGCAGGGGGAGGAATGATTTTGGATTTTGAATTTTCAATTTTGGATGGAAGGGGTTTGAACCGCGAATGAACCCGAAGTGACGCGAATGGATAATGAACGGGAAACGCGCGGAGCATCCGGACCCGGCAGGGCCGACCTTCCGGGGTCCGCCCGCATGGGCGGTGCGTATGCGAGGTGCTTGAGAAGAGAAAGAAAAGAAAAGCGCTCCACGTTCCCTTTTCTCTATCAAACTCACCCTCGGGGCAGTCACGGCCGACCGCAGAGGGTCAGCCCTACCGGGGTAAAGTGGGCCGACCACGGAGGGATCGGCCCTACCTTTTCAATCACCCCTTCCACCGCTTCTCCGCCATCGGCGCCTTGATCCCGTGCGCGTACCAGCGGTCCGGCATGATCACCCGCTGGCCGGGCTTGTCACCCAGCCACGCCGCCCACCACGAATAGGTGCTGTTGGCGATGATGTGGTGGCTGGCCAGGCTCATCAGGTGCAGGTCGTAGAGCGGGTTGGCGGCGGCGTTTCCGGAATCGACCACCTCCTGGTCCGCCTCACGAAACTCACCGCGGCACCATTCCGGGTCGTCCGAGAAAATGTAGAAGCGCGCGTCCGGGAGGTGGTCGCGCATCTCGCACATGGCGTCCCGGTAATAGGCGGAATCGCAGACCTGGAAAACGGGCAGGTCCAGATAGTCCTTTCTCCTGACATGGACCGCCACCGCGTCCGGATGCGCCAGCTTGGCGCGGAGGTCCCCGGGAATCCGCAGCGCGTTCTTCAGGATCGCATTCAATTCCTCGCGCAGCGGACCGGCGATGCTCTCGAAATACAGCGGCGACTGGAAATAGCCGAACAGCATGCAATCCGCCGGAGCCTCCAGGAAGCGGGCGTCGAACGACTGGTCGTCGCCCGCCTCCCGCAGGACCGGCACGCCCCGGTATTCCCAGTAATGTTTGCCCGTGAACTTGCGCAGGGCCCGCGCGCCGAGCGAGCAGCGCCGCACCACCTTCGCCTTCAGCGGCAGCTTGAGGAAATGGGAAACCTCCGCCCAGCCCTCCTCGTTGAACCAGGAAGCGTCCATGACCAGCGGCACGCCGTGCTTCTCCGCCAGCACCCGCCCCAGCGCATACTGGAAAAGGTGGTTGCCGGTCCGGCCGAGGAGGAGGATGCG
>JBFZFJ010000116.1:0-3770 GCA_041306405.1 Verrucomicrobiales bacterium
CAGTGCTGGCACTGGACGAACCTTCGCGCCCTCGACGCCAAGAAGAACATGGAGAAGAGTGACACCATCACAGAACCACAGATGAGCCTGCTTCTATGCGTAAGTTGTTGAATATTAATGCCCTATTACCTACCCTCCCGGCAACTGGGCTTGATCGGAGTTCCGCCTCATCGCTTTTTGTCCCCATGAGCCATTTCCCAACGACCGTTTTACTTTCCGCCCTAAAATTATGAAAATCGAGACCATCAAAACCACCGCGCTCATCCCGTATGCGCGAAATTCCCGCAGCCATTCCGAATCCCAGGTGGCGCAGATCGCCGGGAGCATCCGGGAGTTTGGCTTCACCAACCCTGTCCTGATCGACGCGGACAACGGCATCATCGCGGGCCATGGCCGGGTGATGGCGGCGGGCGTGCTCGGGCTGGCCTCAGTCCCGTGCATCCGCCTGGCGCACCTGACCGACACGCAGAAACGTGCCTACATCATCGCGGACAACAAGCTGGCGTTGAATGCCGGATGGGATGACGAGATGTTGGCACTGGAGCTTGGCGAGCTATCCGACCTCGACTTCGACATGGACCTGATCGGATTCAGCGAGGAAGAACTTGCGGGGTTGCTTGCCGAAACCACCGAGGGCGAAACCGACCCCGACGATATTCCCGAGCCGCCGGTCGATCCCGTGACCGTGCTGGGTGACGTTTGGATTCTCGGCAAGCACCGGATCGCTTGCGGGGACTGCACCGATCAAGGCACGGTGGACAAAGCGCTCAACGGCGTGCAGCCGCACCTGATGGTGACCGACCCGCCGTATGGGGTGGAGTATGATGCTAACTGGAGAAATGGTTCAGTTGATTCCGAGACCGGAAAAGTGACCGGCAAGGTTGGATCTGGAGGCCGAGCCGTGGGTAAAGTCCTCAACGACGACCGTGCCGACTGGCGCGACGCGTGGGCATTGTTTCCGGGGGAGATCGCTTACGTGTGGCACGCGCCCGGAGAGAACCAAGCCGAAGTGATGGAGTCCCTCAAGGCGTGCGATTTCAAAATCAGAAACCACATCATTTGGGCGAAACAGCACCTTGTCATCGGGCGAGGCCACTACCACCACCAGCATGAGCCGTGCTGGTATGCCGTCCGCAAAGGCGGCACCGGCCACTGGGCAGGCGACCGCAAACAGACAACCCTCTGGAAGATCGACAAGCCGCAGAAGAGCGAGACCGGCCACAGCACGCAGAAGCCGGTCGAGTGCATGAAGCGACCGATCGAGAACAACTCAAGCCCGGGACAAGCGGTCTACGAGCCATTCAGCGGCAGCGGGACCACGATCATCGCGGGTGAAATGACTGGGCGATGCGTCCACGCCATCGAGCTGAATCCCGCCTACGTGGATGTCGCCGTCACCCGTTGGCAAGCCTTCAGCGGCAAGCAGGCGATCCACGAAGCCAGCGGGAAGACGTTCGATGAGATGAAGGCAGCAAACCCATGAGCGCGAAGAAGTCACCAGCGAAGAAGGCGGTCAAGACCGCACCGCCGAAGCCTGCTGCCCCAAAGGCAGCGCAGGCCGACACCACGCAGCTTTGCCGCCTGTTCAATCTGACCTCGGCACGGATCGGCCAGCTTGCCAAGGATGGGATTATCTTCAAAACCGAGCGCAACCAATACGACCTCTGGCGCAGCGTGCGCGGTTACATCGAGTTCCTGCAAAAATCCAAGACCGAGGGCGCGAGCCACATGGAGCGCAGCGGCGTGACCGGCGACGCCCAGGAGCTGGCAGAGTTGGTCCGGCAAGTCAAAGCCGCTAGAACCTACAACGACGCCCGCACGCTGAAGGTGCAGATCGATGCACTCCGGGCGGGCTATGCCTTGGAGGTCGAGCAGGAACGCTACTGCTCGATGATGCAGATTGAGGACGGCATGGACGGCATTGCAGCCGTGGTCCGCAACTCGATCAAGCGGTTGGAGGCCGACCTGCCGCCGATGCTTGAGGGACTCGACGCGGCCGGCATGAAACGGATCATCAGCGAGAAGACCTCCATCGTGATCCAGACCATTTATGACGAAGGGCAGCGGCTAACCGTTTTAGACGAGCAGGCCAGCCTTTGACATCAGGCGCAGGCATAAAGCCTGCAAATGATAAAAAATAACGTCTCGGCTACCGAGGCACAAGCGAAGGTCCGCAGGATTAAGCGGGCGTTTTTCCGCAACTTCCGGCCTCCTTCCACGCTCACCCCGAGCCAATGGGCGAGCGACCGCGTGGCCATCATGGACGGCCTGACGCCGCGCTTCCACGTGGACAACGCGCCCTGGCAGCGGGAGCCGTTGGAAGTCCTGGCAGATCCTGAGGTCAAGGAGGCTGTCTTCCTCGCGCCCATCGGCACCGGCAAGACCACCTTCATGGAGGCCGGGCTCTGCTATATCATCGCCGAGGACCCCGGCCCAACCCTGCTAGTCGGGCAGACCGACGACGACCTCAAGGACTGGGCTGAGACACGGATGGACTACGCCATCCATAACACGCCTGAGACCGCCGCGCTGCTACCGAGGGACCGGCACAAAAAGCGGAAGATGGAAATCCTCTTTCCGTCGATGAGCTTGTTCCTGACCGGTGCCAATCTATCCGGCCTCCAGTCGAAATCCATGCGCCGGGTCTTTTGTGATGAGGCATGGCAATACCGACCCGGCATGCTCAACGAAGCACGCGGCCGATTGCATGACAGATGGAACCGGCAGTTCTTCATCCTCTCCCAGGCTGGGTCCAAGGGCGACGAGCTGGACAAAGCATGGCAGCACACCGACCGCCGCGAGTTTTCGTTTTCCTGCCCGAAGTGCGGCACCCTCCAGCCGTGGAAATGGTGCAACGTCGTCTATCCCGAGGACGAGAATCTGGACACGTTAGCACGGGCGCAGGCCGCGCACCTCAAGTGCGACAACGCCGACTGCGATTGGACCTGCGCCGACTCACCCCAGCCGCGGCGCGCGCTCGCCGCGGCTGCCTGCTACGTGCCAGCCGCCGAGGGACTACCCGGTCACGTCGGATTTCACTACAACGTCCTTTGCAACTGGCGCAAGCCGCTGTGGGAGATCGTCCTGCTATGGCTCGAAGCCAAGGCCGCGCAGCGCGTCGGCAACCTCGACCCGCTCCGGCAGTTCATTCAGAAGCGGCTGGCGGAACCATGGGAAGAAGACCTCACCGACAACAGGACCGCACTCATCGGCAATGGCTACCTCGTCAGTGAGTATGCCGAGAAGCAGAAGATCGAGGATGAGGCGCAGCGGTTCCTGGTGGTGGACAAACAGCGCGATCACTTCTGGGCAGGCATCCGCGCCTGGCGGGCTAACGGCGAGTCCATGCTGCTATGGTATGGCCGCGTCGAGACCTTCGACGGTGTGCATGATCTCGCGCTGCGCTATGGCATATCGCCTAAACTAACATTCATTGATGCCCAGTATGACACCGACCAGGTCTATTCCGCCTGCGCCCGCATGGACTGGACCGCGCTCCACGGCTCCGGTCAGAAATCATTCGCCTTCAAAAAGCAAAACGGCGACGTCGTCCATCGCGCGTTTACGCGCTTCCAGGATGCAGCTGCGCCCGGCGTCGGCCGCGCCCGCTATGCGCACTGGGCGAGTGACCGGATCAAGGACATCGTCCACGCGCACCGGACCGGCCAGGCGGCGGCGTGGCACATCCCGGACGACGTTAGTCAGGACTGGCTCAAGCAGATCGACAGCGAGGTCAAGCGCGAGATGGTCAACGCCAAGACCAAGCAGGC
>JBFZFJ010000117.1:0-26967 GCA_041306405.1 Verrucomicrobiales bacterium
GCACGGGCGACATCGGTCGCGGCGGGCGGATGTTTCCGACGCTTTCCGCCGACGAGTATTTCTGTGAGTTGCTGCGTTGGTTCGGGGTGACCGCGGGCGACATGGACATGGTGCTGCCGAACATCCGCAGTTTTTATGATCCGGCCAGCGTTGCCAATCCGGTGGGTTTCATGCTCTGAACTGACCATGCGCCGTCTGTTTCCCATCGCCGTTGTGATCTTGTTGTTCGGCCTTGTCGCGATGGTCGTCTGGATTTCGAACCAGCTCGATTTCAAACGGAAACCGTTTCCCGTCCCCTCGGTGAAAAGCGAAATCAGACCGTCTCCTCCGCCGTTGCCGACCGCGAGCGAGTCTTTACTCGCTGGCTATGCCGATCCGGCCACCCCGCCGATCGAGGACCTGCGGAAAATCCACCGGGTGGCGATCGGCTATTTCTCGGTGGTCAAAGACTCCGGTCGTTTCCCCATCGGCGGGAACCAAGACTTTTCCGCCGCGCTGCGGGGAGAGAATCCGAATCGCGAGGTTTTCATCCCCGGGGGCCATCCGGTTTTCTCAAAGGACGGACTGCTGGTCGACCGCTGGGGAAGTCCTTTGATCGTTCACCCCGAGGCCTGGCGGCAGCTTGAATTGCGTTCGGCAGGTCCCGATCGGCTTCCTTTCAATGACGACGACTTGATCCTCACCTCCGCCGGGACCTCTGCGCAGGGAAAGTAACTCGCTCATCTTGAGTTGGATAGCCTGCCTGATGATGAGGCTTGCGTGGTCGGACCTCACCCGCCAAGCTCCCGCACTAATTATGAGCGAACGACGCGTCGTCATCACCGGCATTGGCTGTATCACCCCACTTGGCAACGACCTGACCACTACTTGGGATGGTCTCAAGGAGGGGCGCAGTGGCATCGGAACCATCACCCAGTTCGATGCGTCACCGTTCGATTGCAAAATCGCGGGCGAGGTCAAAAATTTCAACGCCGACGATTATTTCAACGTCCCCAAGGACGCCCGCCGCTCGGACCGTTACGTCCAGCTTGCCGTCGCCGCGTCGAAGATGGCGATGGATGACTCGGGAGTGGATGTTTCCGCCATCGATTCGCGGCGCTTCGGCGTGATGGTCGGCAGCGGCATCGGCGGTCTGGCCACGCTGGAACGCGAGCACTCGACGTATTTGAACAAGGGAGCCAAGCGCGTCTCGCCGTTCACGATCCCGATGATGATTTCCAACATCGCCAGCGGCATAATCTCGATGGAATACGGCCTGCGCGGTCCTAACATGGTCATCGTCACCGCTTGCGCCACTTCCAACCACAACATCGGTGAAGCCTGGCGCATCATCAAATTCGGCGATGCGGACGCCTTCGTCTGCGGCGGCGCGGAAGCCGCGATCCTGCCGATGGGCCTCGCCGGATTTGCCAGCATGAAGGCGCTCAGCACCCGCAACGACGAGCCCGAGCGCGCCTCGCGGCCTTTCGACAAGAACCGCGACGGCTTCGTCATGGGCGAAGGCGCCGGCGTGATCGTCATCGAGGAGCTCGAACACGCCCGCAAGCGCGGCGCGAAGATTTACGCCGAGCTCATCGGCTATGGCGTGAGTGCGGATGCCTATCACCTCAGCGCCCCTTCACCCGATGGCAGCGGCCCGGCTTACGCCATCGGCATGGCCCTCAAACACGGTAAAAAGAATCCCGAGGACGTCGATTATCTCAACGCCCACGCCACCTCCACCGGCCTCGGCGACGTCGCGGAAACGAAGGCGATCAAGCTCGCGTTCGGCGATTACGCCACCAACGGGCTGGTGGTGAGCTCCACCAAGTCGATGACCGGCCACATGCTTGGCGCGGCCGGCGGCGTGGAGCTCATCGCGAGCGTCATGGCCATCAAGGACGGCGTCATTCCGCCGACGATCAACGTCGAGGAGCAGGACCCCGAGTGCGATCTGGATGTCTGCCCGAACGTCGCCCGCGAGGTGCCCGTCAAGGTCGCCCTCAGTAACAGCTTCGGCTTCGGCGGTCACAACGCGTCGGTGCTCGTCAGCAAGTTCGAGTGAGTTCGCCCATGGAAAATCCGGTCCATCGGCAGACGGGGGAGATCGCGTTCGGCGATACCGACGCCAGCGGCTGGATGCACTTTCCGAACATTTTCAAATACGCCGAGGAGGCGGAGCACGCGTTCCTTCGTTCGCGGGGCGTGCTGGTTTTCGCCCGGGAAAAAGGCGGCTGGCCGCGGGTGAAAGTATCCTGCGACTTCAAGCGGCCGTTCCAGTGCGGCGACAAATTCGAGGTGCTGCTAGGCGTTTCGCGGATCGGCGCGTCGTCCGTCACGTGGGATTTCGAGGTCCTCAACGCCGCCGGTGAAATCGCCGCTTTCGGCAGCATGACCAACGTCCGCGTGGATCGCGAAGGCCGTTCGCAGGAAATCACCGCCGCCGAGCGCGCCGCGATTCAAGGCGAAGCGTCCTGAGCCGCGGGCGCGCGTGGGACCATTTTTAGGTTCACTCGATCTTCAGATGGTGGTTTAATCCTGAAATGGACGTCCATCCGAACCACCAAACGTCATGAAAAACACATCCCCCATCTCCCTGCTTTTCATCACCGCCGCCTCATTCCCTACGGCATTCTGCTCAAGCTATCCTACTGCGGCACGGTTTTCTATCATTGGATCAGCAACGGGGTTCCCGGCATCTGGAAGCCCTTCGCCATCGCCGACGTGCTCTTCCTCGCCCTTTTTGTCTGGGCCTTCCTCGCCCTCGGGAGATCGCCCCGCCCAACCCCGGATCGACCGGCTTCGGATTTCGCGGTTTAACCTTCCCCCACCAAGCCACAGCCGGCAGATTCCGGGCGTCCCCTGACCCATGGAAACCACCGGCCGTATCATCCTCGTCCCGACGCCCATCGGCAACATGAGCGATATCACGCTCCGCGCTTTGGAAATCCTCCGCAGCGCCGACCGCATCGCCTGCGAGGACACCCGCCACTCCGGCCAGTTGTTAGCGCATCACGGCATCTCCGGCAAGCCGCTCGTCTCGCTGCACGAGCACAACGAAGCCCGCCGCGCGCCGGACCTCATCGCCGCCGCCCGGGCGGGCGAGACCATCGCCGTCATCAGCGACGCCGGCATGCCCGGCATCTCGGACCCCGGCTACCGGCTCGTGCAGGCCTGCATCGAGTCGGGCACGCCTCTCGAAGTGCTGCCCGGTCCGTCGGCGGTCATCACCGCGCTCATCGGCTCGGGCTTTCCCTGCCACGCCTTCCACTTCGGCGGCTTCCTCTCGGTGAAATCCGGCAAGCGCCGCAGCGCGCTGAGCGTCGCGCTGGAGTCGGGTGAAACCGGCATCTTCTTCGAGTCGCCGCACCGGATCGTTTCCACGCTCGAAATTCTAGCGGAAATCAACCCGCTCGCCCGCACCTGCGTCGCCCGCGAGCTGACGAAGAAGTTCGAGACCTACCACCGCGGCACCGCCGCCGAGGTGTTGGCGCATTTTCAAAGCCATCCGCCGAAGGGCGAGATCGTGTTGCTGGTGCACTCTGAAATGTAGTCCAGGACTTCGGTCCAATGCCTTCAAGGATTCAAAATAACGACCCGACCCGCATTCTTCTTCGCTGCGCAGCAATTCCTGTCACGGCGAGGCCTGCGGGTGCCGGAGGATGTCTCCCTGATCGCGACGGACCCGGACGATCATCAAGCATGACTTGGGCGGCGGGGATCAATCCGGCGGCTCCCTCGGTGCGGAGTTTCTTGCAGGCGCGTTTCACGGTGACGAGCGGCACTCAAAGACCGCCTTCAACTCCTCCGGGGTGAGCTCGCGCCAATCGCCTTCTTCGAGGTCGTCCGGCAGTTTCAAGCCGCCGATGGAAATCCGCTTGAGCCCGAGGACGTGGTTTCCCGCGGCGGCGAACATCCGGCGGACCTGGTGATAGCGGCCCTCGTGCAGGGTGACGAGGGCTTCCTTCTCGCCGAGCACTTCGAGCTTGGCGGGGAGCAGCGGGCGGTTCTCGTTGTTGAGGACTAGCGTGCCGGGGGCGAAGAGCTCGCCCTCGTGACCTTCCAACGGACGGTCGAGCTCGGCATGATAGACTTTGTGGCACTCCGATTTCGGATGGATGATCTTGTGGAGCAATTTCCCGTCGTCGGTCATCAGCAGCAGGCCGGTGGTGTCCTTGTCGAGCCGGCCGATGGGGTTGAGGCCGGGATTCCGCTGGGCGAAACGCGGCGGCAGGAGATCGTAAATCGTGCTGCCGGGGTCCTCGCTGCTGCACGTGTAGCCGTCCGGCTTGTGGAGCATGATGACGAGCGGGAAGGGGGGGTCGAGCGGTTCGCCGCGGAAGAGGATCTGGTCGTGCGGCGGCACGTCGTTCTCGCCTAACACGTTGCCGCCGGCATCGGTGACCGCGCCGGAGCGGATGAGGCGCTGGACTTCCTTGCGGGAGCCGTAGCCGAGGTTGGCGAGGAGTTTGACGAGTTTCATGGGAGAAAATGTTAGCGTTTCTCGGCGGAGAGGATCTTGTAAATCCTGTCCTCCGCGACTTTGCGCCAGGCGAGGCCGCTGGCTTCGAGGGCCGCTTCGTAGGGCAGTTGGCGGTTGGCGACGAGCAGCAATTTCCCGCCGCGCTTGAGCGAGGCGGCCGCCACCTTGAGAAACGCCCGGCCGAGATCCACGTCCGTCGCCTGGCCGGTGTGAAATGGCGGGTTCATGACGATGGCGTCGTAAATTTCCGGCAGGCCGGTGGTGACGTCGTGCCAGTGATAGGTGACGTCCCGCGTGTGGCCGGCGAGGTTCCGGCGGGCGCATTCCAAGGCGCGCGCGTCCGCCTCGAACAAGTCCAGCCGCTGGATCTTCGGGCAGCGCTTCAGCACGGCGTCGGATAGAAACCCCCAGCCAGCGCCGAGGTCGGCGACGTTTCCGTGCAGGTGGGCGGGCAGATGGTCGGCGAGAAGCTGCGAGCCCGGATCGATGTGGTCGCTGCTGAAAATCCCGGCTTGCACGATGAAGCCGGAAACTTCCCGCAGCTCGCCGAGTGCCCGCCATTCGCGGAAGACCGCTTCATCCGCCTCGTCCAACAGCGCGTGGAAGGCGCGGCACTTGTGTTTTTGGATCGAGACGATGTTGCCGGCCGCGCGGGAAAGCTCCTTTTCAAAACGCCCGGCTCCGGCGGTGTTCGGCATTGCCACGAGCAGGCGTCCGCGGGGCTCCAGCCGGTCCTTCCCCAGCGCGAACCACGCCAGCGCCTCGTCCTTCGACTTGCCGGGCAGGACCATCACCAGCGGGAATTTCCCGTCTGTCAGATGCTCCACCCGCGCGAACCCCGCCTTCTCCCAAGCCGCGGCGTGCGGCTTGAACGGCTGCCAGCCGACCACCTCCGGCCACGCCTTCAGCGCGGGATGCGGCTCCGCGCCGAGAAACAAGGCGCGCTTGGGGACGGAAATCCCGTCATCCGCCGAGAAGGCGAGCATCAATGTTTCAAGCGCGGGGTTCATGCGTCATTCTTGAGGTCATTCCGCGCGAAGGCAAACTCCGCGACGATTTCCCCGCCGATCAGGTGCTGCTCAATGATGCGCTCCAACACCTCCGGCGTGCACGAGTGATACCAGGCGCCTTCCGGGTAAACCACCGCGATGGGCCCGCGGATACAGACGCGGAGGCAGTTCGCCTTGGTGCGGAAAATTTTCGGGTTGTTGGCGTTGGCCAGCCCGAGCTCCTTGAGCCGCCGCTTGAGGTATTCCCAGGATTCCAGCCCGGCTTCCTTCGCGCAGCATTTCGGCTCGGTTTGATCCGCGCAGAGGAAGATGTGGCGCTCGATTTTTTCAATGCCGAGGGCGTCGGCGCAGGCGCGGAGGTCGTTCACTCGGCGGACTGTGATTTTCCGCCCTCGAAATTGCAAGACCCGCTCAAACCTCGTCACTGGTCCAGAAAGGCAGGGCGCAGCCATCCGCGAGCAAGCGGGCCCTCATCGCCGCAGTGAATTCCGACGGAAAAGTCGCGGCGAGTTTCCGGTCCGTCGTCCAAGCCGCCTCGCCACCATGGTCGGCGCACCAGATTTCCGTGCCGCCGGGATAACGAGCCCCGGCGACCCAGCGGCCCAGCGATGCGTCGATAACAGCAGCATTTTCCTGATCGGAGAAAACGCCCGGCTCAGTTGCCGGATCATGAAAAATGATGCTCATGGCGTGTTGGCTTGATCATGGGGAGAGTAATCGAAAAAGCAGGTTCCAAGCCAAGACAAGTGGTTCTCGCAATGCGTGCCTTTGGGGATGAAATCCGGACGCCGTGGGCTGCCCTGATCCGGAGCCCATTCCGGGGCAGACAAATCGCGGTGCTGGCGGGTCCGGACGGCGACATCTTTCGCGCAATAGGGGCAGTGGAAGCAGCCTTTGAAAATCACGCCGAGGGCGACGAAGAAGCGATAGCTGCCAAATACCTGCTTGGCCTTCGTGCTTTTTGACTGCTGAAGGTGTGAAAACGAAGGCACGAGGCATAACGGACACCGGGCCCGCGCACCCGTCATCCAATGGCTGACGGCAACGAATCCCGCGAATCCCCACAAGCCGATCGCGAGGTAACTCAAATCCCGCCGGTCGACTAGCAGCGCGTAACCGAACAGCGGCAGAGAACCGGTGATGAGCAGCCATTTTAGCAGAATGAGAAGCGCCGCGAGGCGGTAGCGTTTCACGGTGGTTTGATTAGGAAGGCAATGCATGTCAGCGGTTTGCGATGAGGCGAAGTGAGAACCTGGCCCAAAGCAGATCATTGATGCAATGAGAGAATCGCCGGCGGTCAGATTCCCTCCTGAGCGGCAGCCTGGCGCGATCCAGCGGCATCGCCTCAGTCGCAAGTTACCGCGGGCAATGCTGATTGGCAGGATTCCTTGAATGTTGGCTCCGCAGGGAAGATTGAGGGGGAAATCGTTGGAAACACGCCATCCGCCACCCAATCGGTTGAATAGTCAATTAAACGGTCGCCATGGCGCATTGAACGGTTCATGTTATTTTGTTAGCGATTGCGAATTCATCCTTCGACATCTATCAAACCATCTGGTTAAACTCTCCCCACGCAGCATGGAACCGACCACCGAGCGTGACTCATTGAAGTCGCCATTCACCCTTTCGCAGTGGCTCCTTGTCGCTGTCGGGACCGGGCTGTCGGGTATTCCGGTTTGGTGGTATCTCCAAGCTGGCGGACGGCCGGTCAGTCCATTCTGGATCACGGCCGGGGTTTCGATGGCGTTTTTCGTCCGTTATGGATGGAGGGCGGCTCCGGCGGTGATCACCGGCCATCTGGCGCTCGGGTGGCTCACCGCTCCCGACGGGCCGATGTGGGCGACTTTCGGATTGGCCGTGATCTTCACGGCGGAGGCCTGGCTGGTGAGCGTCGCGGCCTATCAAAATCGCCGGATGACAGCCGCCTGGCGCTATCTGGTGGCCGCGGTCCTCTGCGCGGCGCCGTGCGCCTTGCTGGCCGCGACCGTCCTAACTTACTCCGGCGGCATCCCAGCGGATTCCGCCGGAAACGCGGCTCTTCTCATCGCGCTGTCCCACGCCTTGGGGATCGTCGCGTTCGGCGGACTGACGCTTCATTTGCTGCAGCGCGATTTCAATCCGGCGGAACTTAAAAGGGAGCGGAAGGGGGCGCTGGCAGGAATCGCGGCGCTGGCGCTGGCGGGCCTGGCCTTTCACGGGTTTTCCAACGGATTTCTCGCTGCCAGTTCGGCTATCCTCCTGCCATTGCCGTTGCTGGTGGGCGCCGCGTTCCGACTCCCGCCGGCACCGGTTTCATTGCTGGCGGCGTTGTGGTGCGTGTCTTCGGTGGCACTGGCTTATTCCGGAAAGGGCCCCTTTGTGGCCGATGCGGCCGGGATGAATTTCACGGAACTCGGCGTTTATAACATCGTGATCGCTTCGGTCATCCAGCTGGTCGCCGCCGGCTCGTCAGGCTTGCGGAAGGCGGAGGCGATCACGCTGGCCCGCGGCTATCAGAAGGCGAAGCTGCACAGCCTGCAGGCGAACCTGAGCCCTCATTTCCTCTTCAACACGCTCAATGTCATCCGCGCCCTGGTCTATGCCGATCCGGCAAAGGCGGACCACGCCATTACTTCGCTGGCCGGCCTTTTGCGGCGCAGCCTCCGGACCTCGGAGGTCAGCTTGATCGGTCTCCGGGAGGAGCTCGAACAGATCGAGGTGCTGCTCCGGCTGGCCCGCCTGCGCTACCATGACCGCTTGCAGACGCGCATCCAGGTGCCGGACCACTTGTTGGAAGTCCTTGTGCCGCCGATGCTGTTATTCAATCTGGTGGAGAACGCGATCACCCACGGGATCGGCAGTTTGGAACTCGGCGGAATGATCACGATCAGCGCCGGGTCCAGCCAGGAACAGGTTCGGATTTCCATCCGCAACTCGGGAACGCTCGACGGAAAAGCCACCCGCGGCAACGGCACGCAGGACGCGCTGCAGCGGCTCGAGATGCTCTTCGGCGGCACCGCGAAGTTCTCCTTGTCACAAATGGACGAGAAGACCGTCTCCGCCGACGTCGACCTGCCGCTTTCCCCCAACTACCAGATATGAACTTCAAAAACCAGTTCCTCACCTTTCTCATCGTCGATGACGAGGATCTCGCCCGCGCCGATCTGTCCCGCCAGATCGGCGGGCTGCTGCCGTCCTTCACCGGTATCGAGGCCGCGAACATCCACCAAGCCCGCGACCTGCTGATGCGCCAGCGGGTGGACGGCGTGTTCCTCGACCTGGAAATGCCGGGCGGCAGCGGCCTGACCTTGCTGCCGGAAATCAGGGCGATGGGCGTGCCCGTCGTGGTGGTCACCGCGCATGAAAAATTCGCGGTGGATGCGTTTGACGGAGACGCGGCGGACTATCTGCTAAAGCCCGTCGAGCTGTCCCGCCTGGCAAGAGCCTTGACGCGCATCCGCAAGCTCGACCGCCGCGATCCGGCAGACCCGCTCATCATGCTCGGCGACCAAAGCAGCTGCTGGCCGCTGCGGCAGGATGAAATCGTCATGGTGGAATCCGAGGGCAAGAACGTCGTCCTCCATTTGAAAGACCGCGGACCGATCCCCATCCCCCGCAGCTTGAAAGAGATCGAGGACCTGCTCAACGAGAGCCAGTTCGTGCGGGTGAACCGTTACCGAATCGTCCAGTTGCTGTGCTTGAAAGAGATCCGCCGACGCGCGGGAGCAGGCAACTTCGTGGCCGAGCTCGACGGCCACGGGACCATCGAGTTCTCCCGGCGGCAGTCGATCGCCTTCCGCCAGCGCTTCGGGTTTTGAGAAAGATCAGTGCAGATTCGAGATGGTCTGGAAGATGGCGGTGATCATCAGATAGGCCATGGTGCCGATGAGGCCGGCCATGATGATCAGCACGGTGGGCATGACGAGGGCCATGATCCGCTGGAGGCTCTTGTCGAGCTCCTTGTCGTAGCGCTCGGCGGCGCGACGCAGGGAGAGGTCGATTTTGCCGGTTTGCTCGCCGACGGAAATCATGTCGATGAGCAGCGGCGGGAAGGCGCCGTTGCGGATGAGGGCTTTGGAAAACGACCGGCCGTCGCCGACCTGGGCGATGACCTTGTCGAGCTCGCCGCGAAGGCCGCGGTTCTGGGTGGCATCGCGGGAGAGTTCGAGAGCACGCAGCAGCGGCAGGCCGTTGCCGACGAGGTTGGCCATGGTTTCGAGGAACTGGACGTAGAAGCGGCTGGTGATGACCGGGCCGACGAGCGGCAGCTTGAGCTTCATCCGGTCCCAGGCGGGTTTGTTAGCGTCGTTGTCCTTCCAGGCTTTGAAGAAGATGAGCGAGGCAATGATGGTGAGAAGCATGACGATCCACCACTTCTTGATGAAGGCGGACGCGCCGATGAGAATGGCGGCGCCGAGCGGCATTTTCCCGCCGCTGGTCTGGATCAGCGCGGTGAGCTGCGGGATGAGAACGGTGATGAAAATGATGGAAACTCCGATGCCTGCCAGAATCAGGAACGCCGGATAGATCATCGCGAGGATGAGGCGGGCCTGGAGCTCGGCGAGGGTCTTCAGATAGTGGGCCTGGCGCTTGAGGATGTCGTCGAGCGCGCCGGACGCCTCGCCGGCGGCGGCGAGCGAGCAATACAGCGGACCGAAGCTGGGGCTGACTTTTTTCAGGGCGACGGAGAAATTCACCCCGTCGCGCACGATCTGGCGGATCTTGAAGGAGACGGCCTTGAGATTGCCGAGCTCCTGGCGGTTTTCCATGGATTTGAGCGCGGGCTCCAGCTGGAGGCCGGCGCTGAGCATGTCGGAGAGTTCCTCGGTGAAGAGCACGACTTCCTGGCGCTTGAGCTTGATCGGGCCCTCGGGGATCACGTCTTCCTTGGCGTCGGCCTTGGCCCGGGAGCGGTCGGGCTCCTCGGTTTTCCCCTTGGCGCCGCCAGTGGATTTTTTGGCGGAAACGGCGGCGGCGGTTTCCCGGAGATTGACCGGCTGGAGGCCTTTTCGATCCAAAACGCGCAGGGCCTCGGGACGATCCGCGGCATCGATTTCCCCGGTGGTGACGGAGCCGTTAGTGGCGAGGGCTTTGTAGGCGTAAAGAGGCATCGGCGGGTAAAACTGAAATACTGAAATGAAATCAATCCCCGCCGATGTCGGAGGAGGTGACGGAGATGACTTCCTCGATGGTGGTCTCGCCCTTCATGACCTTGTGCCAGCCGTATTCGCGCATCGGGATGTAGCCGTCGCGCACGGCCTGGACACGGAGTTCGACGGCTTGGGCGCGGTGGGCGACGAGCTCCTGCATCGGCTGGGTGAGCAGGATGATTTCGTAAATCGCGAGCCGGCCGGAGAAGCCGGTCATGCGGCAGCGGTCGCAGCCTTTCGGCGAGTAAACCTGGCCGGGGATGTGCATCGGGATGCCGAGGTCGCGTTTGTCCTGCTCGGAAACCTCGCGCGGAGTTTTGCAATGAGGGCAAAGTTTCCGGACGAGGCGCTGGGCGAGGAAGGCGCGGACGGCGGCGGAGACGAGGAACGGTTCCACGCCCATGTCGATGAGCCGGCTGATGCCGCCCATCGCGTCGTTGGTGTGGAGCGTGGAGAACACCAAGTGACCCGTGAGCGACGCGCGGATGGCGATTTCCGCAGTCTCAAGGTCCCGGATTTCCCCGATCATCACGATGTTAGGATCGGCCCGCAGAATCGAGCGCAGCGCGGTGGCGAAGGTCAGGCCGATCTCGTTTTTCACGGCGATCTGCATCACGCCGGTGAGCTTGTTTTCCACCGGGTCCTCGACGGTGACGATGCGCCGCTCGGGGTGGTTCACCTCGGTGAGGAACGAGTAAAGACTGGTCGATTTACCCGATCCGGTCGGGCCGGTGATGAGGATGATGCCGTTAGGAAGGTGCAAGAGGGACTCGATTTTCTTGAGCACGAACGGCTCCATGCCGAGCTTGGCGATGTTGAATTTCTCCTGGTTGAGGAGTCGCAGGGAAACGCTCTCGCCCTCGACGGTCGGCACGGTGGCGACGCGGACGTCGATGGTCGCGCCTTCGAACTGGAGGTTGATCCGGCCGTCCTGCGGCACCCGGCGCTCGGCGATGTCGAGGCGGGCCATGATTTTCAAACGGGCGATGACCGAGCTTTGCAGCGCCTTGATGTTTTCCGGCACGGCGATCTCGATCAAGCGGCCGTCGATCCGGTAGCGGATGCGGAGATTGGTGCTGAGCGGCTCGACGTGGATGTCCGTCGCGCGCTGGTCGAGCGCCTCGCGGATGATCTGGTTGACGAACTTGACCACGGAGGCTTCCTCGTCGTCGTCCTGGTCGATGACGTTGGCCTCGTCCTCGCCGCTTTCGATCTGATCGTAGTCGAAATCGCGGCCTTCGAGGATTTGCTCGAAGGTGTCCGCGCCGACCCCGTAAAGGCGGCGGAGCGCTTCATAAAGCCGCTTGCGAGAGGCCATGCACCAGTCGATGGGCAGCGCGAGTTCCTGCGCGGCGGCCTGGCGGGCGACCAGATTGAACGGGTCAAACGTGCAGAGCTTCAGCCGCTTGTGATCGCCATCGCCGGTGATCGCCACGGGCAGCAAGCGGTGACGCAACGCCAGCCGCGGGCCGCAAGCCTCGCGCAACGGAAGCGGCACTTCCGCCAGCGGGATGCTGTCGAGCCACTCGATGCCGAGGTCGTGCGCGAGCTCGCGCATGTAGCGCTCCTCATCGACCACGCCGGCGTCGAGCACGTCATCAATGGGCGAGCGCTGGCGCTGGGCGGCGCCTCGAAGGACTTCGGTAAGCGCGGGAATGTCCTCGCAACCGGTGCGACGGGCAGGTTCGATCAAAAGCTGGGTCATGAGTGGCGACTTCTTGTCGCTCAAAAGCCGCCCGCCCGCAACCTTGTCTCTCGAAATTGAACAAATAGCCTGCGGCGAGGCGGGATTTCACGTGCGGTCCGGGCCATTTCCTGCATCGTTCCGGGCGTGTCATATCTGGAAATCAAAAACCTCCACACCCATTTCAGCCAGCGGACCGGCTCGGTGTTTTCGCCCGGCAAGCACGTCGTCCGTGCGGTGGACGGAGTGAGCCTGAGTCTCGAAAAGGGCGAAATCCTCGGCCTCGTCGGCGAATCCGGCTGCGGGAAATCCACCTTTTCGCGCACCATCATGCAGCTCATCCCGGCGACTTCCGGCTCGGTGGTGCTCGACGGCGAGGATCTTTCCGCCCTCGCCCCGGCGGAAGTCCGCAAGCGGCGACTGGATTTCCAAATGGTTTTCCAAGATCCCTACGCCTCGCTCAACCCGCGGATGACGATCTTCTCCACCCTCGCCGAAGCCGTCCGCCAGCGCCATCCGAAGCTGAAGGGCGACGCGCTCTTCCACCGCGTGGAAACGCTCATGGCCACCGTCGGCCTCGATGCGAAAGTCATGCGCAAATACCCGCACGAATTCTCCGGCGGCCAACGCCAGCGCATCGCCATCGCCCGCGCGCTCGCCCCGGAACCGAAGCTCGTCATCGCCGACGAACCGGTCTCCGCACTCGATGTCTCCATCCAGTCGCAGATCCTCAACCTCATCACCTCGCTCCAGAAAGACCTCGGGCTGACGATGATTTTCATCTCCCACGACCTCGGCGTCGTCCACTACATCGCCGACCGCATCGCCGTGATGTATCAGGGAAAAATCGTCGAGTCCGGCCCGGCGGGAAAGGTTTTCCACGAGCCGCAGGCCGACTACACCAAGCGCCTCCTCGCCTCAATCCCGCAGCTGGCCGCGAATGGTTAGGCCGTCCGCTTCAAACGCGGCGCGCAAGGCTTGCAGGATCGCCACTGCCGTCGGGCCGTCGCCGTGGACGCAGAGGGAATCGACCTTGCCGTTCGAGACAATCGCCATCGCCTGGGCCACCGCGTCGTCCACGTTGGCAATCACCGCGCCCGGCTCCGCCCGCGGCATCAGCGAGCCGTTTTCCAGATAGCGACGGTCCGCGAAACCTTCCGCACAAACTGCCAGCCCCGCCGCACGACCGGCAGCGGCGAGTTGGCCGGCGGGCGGCGCGTAGAGCACCAATTCCCGCGAAATGGCAACGATCCCTTCCACCACCGCCGCGGCCAGCGCCTCATCGCGGTCCGCCTGATTGTAGAGCGAGCCATGGGGTTTCACGTGATTGAGCCGCGCGCCCGCCTCCGCGGCTAACGCGGAAAGTTTCCCGACCTGCCGCCGCACCAGGCCGGTAACTTGATCCAGCGGCAGCACCAAGGCCCGCCGGCCGAAATGCTCGCGGTCCTCGTATCCCGGATGCGCGCCGATCGCCACGCCCGCCGCCATCGCCAATTCGATCGCCCGCCTCATCGTTAGCTCGTCGCCGGCATGGCCGCCGCAGGCGATGTTCGCGGAACTCACCAGGCCGAGAAGCACCTCGTCCTCGCTTCCGCCCTCGCCGAGATCGGCGTTCAGATCGATGAATCGCATTGCCGTTATTACAACAGTTTCAGTCCCGTCCGCAAGCTTGCGAAATCCCGCTCCTCCCGCCACAGCAGTTCCCGCGACTCCTCCCAGGTGACCTCGCGAAATCTCAGCGAAGTCCCCGGCCACGCCCGCGCCAGCTTCGGCAAGTCCACGGAAATGACATGGCCGATCTGCGGATAGCCGCCGATGGTCTGCCGCTCCGCCAGCAGAATGATAGGCTGCCCGTCCGGCGGCACCTGCACCGAGCCGCAGGCCACTGGCTGCGAGACCATTTCGCGGGGCTCGGCGAGTTCCAGCGCCCCGCCTGCCAGACGCGCGCCCATCCGGTCCGACCGCGGCGTGAGCTGGTAGGCTTCCGAGCGGAACCGCAGCCTCGCCGCATCCGAGAACCAATGTTGCTGCACGCCTGGCAGAAACCGCAGCTCGACCTCCGAAATCCGATCCTCCCGCCCGACATGCCAGTCGCCGCAGCGAGGAACCTCTCCCGCCTCGCAAAAAGCCAGCCGATCACCCGCCCTCAACCCACGTCCGTGAAATCCTCCGAAACCCGCCCTCAAGTCCGTCGCCGCGCTTCCCAGCACTTCCGGCACCCCCAGTCCGCCGGCCACCGCGAGACAGGCGCGGACGTCGCCCGTTAGTTTCGAGAAATCCACCGTCTCGCCCGCCGCCACGCGCCGCGATTTCCCCGTCGCGCCGACCAAAGCCACCGTCGTTTCCGCGTGGAATTTCAAGACCGGCCCGCTCATGCAGATTTCCAAGGCCGCCGCACCTTCCTCGTTTCCCACCATCAGATTCGCCACCCGCAAGGCGTGCCGGTCCACCGCCCCGCCGGGAGAAACGCCGGACGATTCGTGGCCCGGCCGCCCCAGATCCTGCACCGTCGTCAACGCGCCCGGCTCGATCACCTCGATCCAGCGCTCACCTGATATTTCCGCGGCCCGCGGAATTTCAACCGCCGCCTCAAGCGCCTCCACCGCCACGAAACGCACCCGGTCGCCGGACCGCAACAAAGCCGGCCGCGCCGCCAGCGGATCAAACAAGCCCGCGTCCGTCCGTCCCAGCACATGCCAGCCGCCCGGCGACGCGAACGGATAGATCCCCGCCTGCCCGCCCGCCACCGCCACCGATCCCGCGGGCACCGCCAGCCGCGGAGTTTCCCGCCGCGGCACGCGCAGGCATTCCGGCAAGCCCAGCAGATAGGGAAATCCCGGCGAGAACCCCACCGCCGCCACCGTGTAAACCGCGCTGCTGTGCCGCGCGATCACCTCCGCCACCGACAAGCCCGTCCGCTCCGCCAGCTCTTCCAAATCCGGCCCGTGCACGCCGCCGTAACAAACCGGAATTTCACGCTCCTCGCCCTCGATCCATCGATCCGCAACCACCACCACCGACCCGATCCATTCCAAAATTTCCAACCCGTCCGCCTCGTCGAAACGCACCGCCAGCGAGTCGAACGACGGCACCACGTCCAGCACCCCGGCCGGCCGCTCGTTTTCCAAAGCCGCCACCAAGCCCATCACCCGCGCCAGCGCCGCCTCGCCGGATTCACCGGGAAACTCCACCAGCCACGCGGAATCGCCGAGAGCCTTGAGCGTCATGGCCGCAGCCTCGCACGTTCCCGCAGACTTGCCAATCTCGGTGAATCGACGAGCTTGAGCGGAGAAATCGTCATTGGCCCATGAAACCCATCGTCATCACCTGCCTGCTCGGCATCACCTCGCTTGCTTCCTGTCAGGAAAGGAAAAAAAAACCGCTCGGCGAGACCCGCGCCACCGCGGCCGCCGCCACCGCGCGCCCCGCCCTGGAGCGCGATCTCGCAGCAGCCGGCTTGCACTTCGGCGACCCCGTTTTCATCCGCGCCTTCAAGGAGGAAAAGCAGCTGGAATTGTTCCTCCGCAACCGCGCGAGCGGAAAATTCAAGCTGTTCCGCACCTATCCGATCACCGCCGCGTCCGGCGTCCCCGGCCCGAAACTCGTGGAAGGCGACGGCCAGGTGCCGGAGGGATTCTATCACGTCCCGCCCGCCGCGATGAATCCCGCCAGCCGCTACCACCTCTCGTTCAACGTCGGTTATCCCAACGAATTCGACCGCGCCCACCAGCGCACCGGCAGCGCGATCATGGTTCACGGCAACTGCGTTTCGATCGGCTGCCTCGCCATGACCGACGCGAAAATCGAGGAGCTCTACACGCTCTGCGCCGCCGCCCACCACGGCGGCCAGCCTTATTTCCGCATCCATCTATTCCCCTTCCGCATGACCGCGGCACGCATGGAAAAAGCCGCGGGAAACCCTAACCAAGACTTCTGGAGAAACCTCGCCGAGGGCTACGACCACTTCGAAAAAAACCACGTCCCGCCGGACGTCACCGTGCGCCACCTCCGCTACCATTTTTCATCGAGCCGAGCTGAATCGGCCGACCCGCTCACCCGCCGCCCGCAGGCACTCTCCATCAGATCCGTCCAGCGGTAGCGGTCCCTGTCGTCCTCAAACACCGGCTTGCCACCATCGCCACGCGCCATCACGTGGTACACCGCTCCCGCCGCCTCATATCGCAAGGGTCGTGCCATAGGGCCTATTTTGAGTTTCATAAAGAGGAAATGGGGGTTGCGGGGGAAAGAAGATTTGGGTGAAGCTGAAATACTGAAATGAAGAAGCTCCTTGGAAGCCGGGATTTCGCGGGATCTGGAAATTTCACGGCGGTTATCGTGCCATGGTAGCTTTGCTGGAATCCCGTGCCTTCCTGCGGAGCCATTCGGCAGACCACGTCTCCAGCGTGAAGGATTTCAGTTCCTCGCCGGTGGCAAGAGACAACAACTTCGCCAAGTGCTTCCGTGCTGAGAGTCCGGTGAAAGTCTCGCGCTCAATCTCAGCGACGGCCTCGGCAAGCACTGCCTTCGCCTGTCGGGACGCATCGCTCCCGACTTCGATAGTACCCAGCGCGGTGCGCTCAAGTTCGATGGAGGCGGCCTTGGCCAGCTTCTTATTCGTGTGACCCGTCAATTTCCGGACCTGCCGAAGTCCTCCGGTGTTTGCGTCCGGAACGTAGTATTGTGCTTGCCAAACGTTTGAGCCTTTTCGTTTTCTCAGTGAAGCCATGGTTTTTCTTCCTTACCTGCCCCCCAGGCTATCCCCTAGTTATGCCGGCTTGGCAAGTTCATGCTGTTTTGAATCCACACAAACTGCTGCAAATCATTGATTTACAGACATTCAGTTCCTTTCGCTGGTTCGAACCCAGTATCGGGCACCATTTTCCAACCGGTTTCCTGATCCACTTTGATCCCTGCGATGGATGCAGCGCCGCCCGCACCCGACGAGCTCGATGCCCTTCTCCGGCTTCTTGATGACGAAACTCCGGTAGTCCGCGAGCGCGTGGCGGAACGCTTCGCCCTCTGTGGCGGAGACCTCAGCGAGTGGCTCGCCACCCAGCCGCGCCCGCTGAGCAGGCGGGAGAAATCCCTGCTGGCGGAAATGCTCAGCCCGCCCCGCCGTGAGACGCTCGCACGCGAATGGATCGCTCCCACCGGCGGGGCCGCCGCCTTGCAGGAAGACTGGGAGTCCTTCGAGGCACTGCTCCGCTCCTTGTCGGATTTCCTGCATGACGGGATTTCGCTGCGCCAGCCTCTATCCGACGCGCTCGACCTTCTGGCGGAGGAAGCGGCCGACGACGGCGTGACCACGGCTAACGAACTCCGCGGGTTTCTTTTCCAAGGAACCCGCCTGACCGGCAACCAGACGGATTACCACGATCCCAGAAACTCGGACCTCGCCTGGTGCGTCGCGGAAGGCCGCTCGAACCCTCTCGGACTCTGTTTGATTTTCATGCTCGTGGGACGCCGGCTCAATCTCGAAATCGAAGGGGTCAATTTCCCCGGGCACTTCATGTGCCGGATCTTCGAAGACGGCTTTCCTCTCGTCATCGATTGCTTCGACCGTGGCGAAGTTCATCTCCAATCCGAACTGCTCGAAAGCCCCGAGCTCAACCGGTCTCAGCGGAATCTCCTGCGCCAGACCTCTGATCCGGGAACGATCCTGCTGCGCTTGCTCAACAATCTCAGCCACGCCTTGGAACAAGCCGACCGTAACGACGACGCGCTGTTGATTCAAAAACTCCGGGCGACTCTAGAGTGATTTTTCTCACCAGACTCCGAGGTCTGCCAGTTGGCGGCCCGCCGCCTCCGCCCAACCCCGGTTGGCCGCCGGCGACGCGGGGGACGGGTGCAGGATGCGGCCGATCCGCGCGGGACTGCCGCAAGCCTCGGCCGCGCGCCGCAAGCGTTCTTCCGCAAACCCGCCGACGCCGATCAGGAAGGAAGGCTTGAGCAGTGAGATCACTTCCTGAAGATGTTGCTGGCAGGCCTGCTCCACGGGAGCCATCTCCGCGGCGGGAAGCTTGTCAGGCGTTAGGTTCGCGCCGCTGGCACTCATCCAGACCAGCGGGCAGTAATTGAGCACGAAGTGATCTTTGAAAAAGTCCCCGGCGTTTTCATACCGCTCCGCAAAAAGCCCCCACAAGCGCCGGCCGCTCACCTCGGAGCGTTTGCATTCAAATCCCTCGATCAAGCGCTTCGGATGTTCCGGCTCGGGCTTGCCGACCGGCGCTTGGATCCCCATCCAATCCCGCACCGCGGCCACCTCGCCGAACGGCACGCCGGTCTGCGCCATCCCGAACGGGCCGGGGTTCATGCCGAGAAACACGACGCGCTTCCCGCCCATGCCGAAGCGCTCCAAATACTGCCGGTGCGCCTGCCAGGTGTAGTCCAAGGTCCGGTAAACGCATGCGACTGGCGGTGAGAATTCGAGATCCCGCAGCCCGGCTGCCAGACGTTCGGTGGATGCGATCAGCTCGTTCATGGCGATCCTAACCTTTCCACGCGAACACCAGCACGAGAAGGGCGACCGGCAAATACAACAGCGTGAACAGGAACAAGCGCCGCGCCGAGGTCCGCTCGCCGTCGCGCGAGAATTGCAGCGCCAGCGCCATCATCACCAGGGCCAGCAGCGGCCCGATGATCGTCCACAGCCAGTTGGCGAAACCCAGCAAGGCCGGCAGCAGCGAAAACACCGCGAGCACCAGCGAGAACATCGCGGAGAGCAGCCCGCTCTTCCGTCCTGTCAGATCGCCGTTGGACCACATCTTGTAATCCGCGGATTCGTATTCCGCGCGGCACAGCCAGTTGATCGCGATGAAATGCGGGAGCTGCCAGAGAAACAGCAGCCCGAACAAGAACCACGCCTCCCAGCCGATGCCGCCTCCCGCGCCCACCCAGCCGATCACCGGCGGAACCGCTCCGGGAATCGCGCCGACCAGCGTGTTAGTCGAATTCACGCGCTTCAGAGGCGTGTAAATGAAAACGTAAATCGCGATCGTCGCCGCCGTGAGATACGCCGCGAGATGCCCGACCTGCACGGCCAGGTGAATGATCCCGACCGCCGACAACACCCAGCCGATGCCGAACGCCACCAGCGGGTCCATCCGCCGGGACGGCAGCGGGCGGTCCGCCGTGCGCTTCATCCGCGCGTCCAAGTCCACTTCCATCAGCTGGTTGAAAGCCGCCGAGCCGAACGCCGCCGCCGCCGTCCCGAGGATCGTGTGGAGCAGCTTCATCCAGTTCATTTCCACCCCGCGGGAATATAACAGGAATCCGAAAAACGTGGTGACGAGCACGAAGAAATTCAGCCGCACCTTCATCAGGACCATCAAATCCTGCCGCAACCCCGGCGGCGGGGTTGGCTCGTCGGTGGCTGCTTTTTCGTTCGTTGCGGATTCTTCCATAGGCGCGGCGGAACCATGACCGCCTTCCCGTGATTTCCAAGCAGTGACTTGTCCGTGCCGCGCTTTCCCGCGTGCAAGTCGCCGCTCGACTCTTGGCGAATTCCGGGTAGCTTTGCGTTTTCAAACCCGCCTGCCGCATGCGAACCCTCTCCTTTTCACTTCTATTCTTAAGCCTTGCCCATGCGGCGGAGGTCCGGTCATGGACCGACATCCAGAACCGCAAGATCGAGGCGGCCCTGCTGCGAGTCGAGGACAAGACCGTCATTCTCAAACTCAAGGATGGCCGCGAAGTCCCCTACCCGCTCGCGAAACTCTCGCTGGCCGACTGCAAATACGTCGAGGAATCCCGCGCCCTGCCCGGTGCCGGGAAGGCCGGCCCGAGCCTGAATTTCGACCTGCCATGGCCCGAGCGGATCAAGTTCGGTGAAGATCCCGAGGTCAACACGGTGGAGGAAAATCCGGAGAAAAAGCGCTTCATCTACGAGAGCGCCAATTACCGCTACGTCTGCGACGTGAGGCTTTCGAAATCCGTCGTCAAGGGTTTCGCGGTCATGTTTGAGGCCACCCACCTTTATTGCCGCTCGCTGCCTCTGGCGATCAACGGCGGAAAGACCGTGGATGACAAACACCAGATCCTCCTGTTCGAAGCGTTCGATGATTACGTAAAAGCCGGCGGCCTGCCTGGCAGCGCCGGCGTTTTCATCGGCGGGAGAGGCGTGGTGATGGTGCCGCTGACCAGCCTCGGGGTGAGGCCGGTGGGCAGTGGTTATATGTTGGACCGGGATAAAAGCAGCAAGACCCTGCCCCACGAGCTCGTCCATCAGCTGACGCCCGAGGCCTATTTCGGAAAAGGCGCGATGGGTTGGTTTACGGAGGGACTCGCCGAATACGTCGCCGTGACTCCCTACCGGTCCGGGGCGTTCAGCGTCCGCGGAAACCAGAAGGACATCTTCGACTATGTGACCGGTTTTGGCTCCAAGGACATGGGAGGCCGCGGGCTCGGCACCAAGATCGGGCTGCCCGCTTTGAAGACTTTCATGTTCCAGGACTACAGTCAGTTCCTCTCACAGCCCCAGCTCAACTACGGCTGCGGCCTGCTCATCGCCACTTACTTTTTCCACCTGGACGGCGAGGGCGACGGAAAGCGGATCAAGGGCTTCCTCAAGGCGCTGCACGACGGCGCGGACAGCGGGAAGGCCATCGATCTGTTATTGGGCGGCCGCAGCTTTGAAAAACTCGAAGAGGACATCGTGAAGGCCTGGGGCCGCAAGGGCGTGGATTTCAAATTCGCGAAGGAATAGGCGGGATCACCCCCCGAAGCGGATCCGCACGCCCATGCGCGCCCACGCGGCGGAGATTTCGCCTTCCAGTTTTTCGAAATCGCCTCCACCGAGCAGCGGCGCGAGGGACGCTTCGCCCTGCCGACCCGCTTGAAGCTCCTTGAGAAACCGCGTGATCCGCAATGCCTTCCCGCCGCCTTCCATGTGGAAGAAATAATGGGTCAGCAGCAGGCCAAGGCCGTAGTTGAAGTTCGCGTCCTGACCGGAGTAACGGGCGTAGGGCATCAGCATGAAATCCTTCAACCTGGGAGCCGCGATGTCCGTTCCTAACGACCGGCCTCCGGGACCGTCGCCGCCGCGGGAGGTGACGTAGGTTTTCACCACGTTCCCGTGGATGTCCGGACGGAAGTATCCCCAGCTATAAGGAGTGATCGCGATGTATTCCGCCAACCCCTCGCTGAGCCAGCCGCGCGCGCCGGCCACCATGTAGGCGTCCGGTGTGAGTTGGTGGGCGAGTTCGTGAACGAGCACGTTGTTCGGCCGGGCGGTGTCGAGGCTGAAGCCGGTGCCGCCCTCCTTGAGCCCGAGGCTCGACATCGGGACTAACACCACGCCTTGGGCATAGCAGCCCGCGCTGGCAGGCGGGCCGCCGGCCTGGATGTATTGATCCATGCCGCGGAACAGCAGAATGTCCAACTTGCCGTTCCTCTCCCTGCCGCCACCGAGCGAAAGCGGAATGCTCTGCGCATACTTGCGGGTCGCCTCGAACATCACGGAGAAATTCCTCAACGCATCGTCGGTGACGCGGGCGTCGCAGGTGAAGCGGTAGCCCGGGCTCTCATAGACATAGCCCGCGAACGATAGAGAAGCTTTGATTTGCAATGTCGTCATTCCAGCGGAAGCTTGAAGGTTGCAAGTGACTCGATGATGAGTGGGGGGGATGATTGTTCGAATCAATTCCATCCCGACGACGTCTCTCGGAGCGGAAAGAAACACGAAATCATGAAGAATTTAAATACACACGGGATCATAGGAGCATTCACCGCGGTTCTACTCGGCGGGTCGATGCTGGGGGCGGGCCTCGCCACCGCGCAAAATGTGGCTGCCTCGGGCGTCGAGGTGCTGACGCGCGGACCGGTCCACGAGGCGTTCGCCGCCACGGTCTCCTACGATCCGGAGCCGGGGATTCTGGTGAATGTGCAGCCGCCGGCCGTCATCGAGGAAATCCCGCCGGACCAGCGCTTGGAAGGTGAGAATGTCACTTGGATTCCGGGCTATTGGGCGTGGGACGAGGATAGCAACGACTTTCTATGGATCAGCGGGATCTGGCGGAATTTGCCGCCGGGCAGGCAATGGGTGCCGGGCTATTGGGCGGAGGTGGATGGCCGCTATCAGTGGACGTCCGGCTACTGGGAAGATGCGGAAGTCGCCGAGGTCACCTACCTGCCGAAACCTCCGCGCAGCGTGGAAACCGGGCCGAATATCGAGGCCCCCTCGCGCGACGTGAGCTGGCTGCCGGGCACCTGGGCGTGGCAAGACGACCGTTACGCCTGGCGGGCCGGTTACTGGGCGCCTGTCCGGGAAGACTGGATTTGGGTTCCAAGCTATTACCGTTGGACGCCCCGCGGTTATGTTTATGTCGATGGCTATTGGGACTATACGGTGGCGCGGCGCGGCGTGTTGTTCGCGCCGGTTCATTTCGGCCGGAATGTTTATTCGCGGCCGGGTTACTATTACACGCCGACCACGGTGATCAGCCTTTCCGTCTTTTTGAACCATCTGTTCCTGAGACCGAACTACGGACACTATTATTTCGGCGATTATTACGGTTCAAACTACCGTGACCACGGCTACTACGCTTCGTATTCCTACGGCTCCGGTCGCCGCGGTTGTGATCCGATCTACAGCCACTATCGGTGGGAAAACCGGAATGACCGCAACTGGGACCGGCAGCGCCGCGAATATTTCGAATATCGCCGCGACCACAAAGACGCCCGCCCGCCACGCACCTGGGCGGCATTGAACTCCATTCCCGAAGCGGAGCGCCGTGTGGAAAACTTCGCCGTGGCGCAACCGCTGGATCGCCTGGTGAGCAGTGGTGATGGCGGGCGGCAACGTTTCCAAGCCGTGGACAAGAAGGACCGCGAGCGCTTCGTTTCCCAACGCCAGGAAATTGGTAAATTCGCCCGGGAACGCCAGCAGCTCGAAACCCGCGAGGTGAAAGTGGCGGAGGAAGGATCAACCGCCCCTGCGGCCCGCGTGAAGGTCAGTCGCTCGCCGGTCGTCGCGAGACAATCCGATCGTCCGGGCAAGGGCGAAGCGCCTCCGGAAAGGCTGGCACCCCGCGCCTCGGAGCAAGCCAGGCAAAAGGGCAAAGACCGGGAAAAAACGGAACCGATGAAGCGTCCCGAGGGCGAAACCCCCATCGAGCCCGCTCGCGAGAAGGGCCGCCCAACGACCCGCGAAGGAGATGCTACATCCAAATCCAAGGAGGAGGATCCATCTTCCAAGCGCAGGGAGGAGTCTCGCCCGCAACGCCGGAGCGAGCCTGAACCCTCGACGAAAATGAAACCCGAGCCCAAACGCGAGGTGACTCCAGAGCCAAGTCGGAAGACGGATTCCGGAAGAGGCCGCAAAGAGGAATCCAGTCCGGCGGAAGTGCGTGAGCCGAAGTCGAAGCCCACAGCACGCGAGGTGGAGCCCGGCCCGGCGCGCGAGGCCGAACCGAAGGCTCCGAGGAAGGTTGAACCGACGGCTCCGAAAAGGGTCGAACCAAGTCGGCCCGCGCCGGAGCCGAGGGAACGCATCGAGAAAAAACAGGCACCTCAAGTCCAGCAGCCATCCCGCCGGGTAGAGCCGGCCCCGGTCGAGCGGCAACAGACCCAGCGTCCGCAACAACCATCCCGCCGGATGGAACCGGCTCCGGTCGAGCGGCAGCAAATCCAACGTCCGCAACGTGAACCCCAACAGGCGAGACCCGAACGTGTCGCTCCCAAACAGCCTCAAGTGGAGCGGGCTCCCCAACCCGAGACTTCCAAAGAGAAGGAGCGCGGTAAAAAGAACAAGGACGCCGAATAGACCGGCTTGGCGCGCTTGCTGGAATTCCATGATCCGCGGTTCAGTTCATGAACCGCGGTTTTTCCATTTTCACGACCGTTGCAACGCCTCAGCCGATGCGTTGCAACAGCCAGAACCCGCCGGTTCCGGCGATGGCGAGGCAACTGACGAGGCGCGCCCGGCGGTAGGCCGGTGTTCCGTGCCAGCCTGCGGTCAGGCACCAGGCCGCGGCTAACAGCGTGGTTTGCGCGGCTTCCACTCCGAGGTTCGCGCAGAGCAGGGCCGGCAGGAAATCGGGGCCGGGCTTGATCCAGACGGAGAGCGCTCCTGCGAAGCCGAGGCCGTGGATGAGGCCGAATCCGAACACGATGCCAAGGCGTGTCGCGCCCGTGGATTTTCCGGCGGGCCGGAGGTTTTCGAGCGCCACCACCATCACGCTCAGCGCGATGATGGGCTCGACCCAGTTCCCCGGCACCTGCACCAATCCGGCGGCGGCGAGTCCCAGCGTCACGGTGTGCGCCAGCGTGAAAGCCAGCGATTGCGAAAGCAGCGGCCGCCACGCCCGGCGATAGAAAAACAATCCCATCACGAACAACACGTGATCCATCCCTAACGGCAAGACGTGCAGGAATCCCTGGCGCAACGACTCGGCCCACGGCGCGCGTCCGGCTACGGTGATTTTCTCCACCGGCAAGGGCTGGGATTGCCCCGGAGCGAGTGTGAGATAGCCGCCGTGCTTTCCTGGCAGTTTCAAAACAAACGTCGGTCGCGCGCCGTCCCGCCATGCGATTTCCGCGCCGTTCTTCAAGGGTTCCCGCCCCGTGATTCTCATCCGGAAATAAGCGCCGTCGTTGAGCAGCTCGACGAAATCCGGCGGGCTCCTGGCGAAGTCGATGAATTCCACCCGCCATTCCACTGCCTTCCCGCCGGATCTGACTTCCAGGCATTCGCGCAAATACCGCTCCGCCTCCAGCCGCAAGGGAGCCCACCCGGCCTCGCCGATTTCCAACAGCCAGGCGCGCTGTGGAGCCGGAGCCCGGGCGTCACCCCGCGACTCGGGGATGGCGTAGCCGGCGTCGAACAACACCTCCATTTCCCACGGTCGGCCACCCTTCCAGTCGGCGGAAATCTGGGTGACGACGTGGCCGCACGCGCAAATAGCCAGCGCGAACCAAAGTGCCGGGCATTGCCATTTTCCTCTCACGCCTTTTTCTCGCAGGGAAAACAAAAAGCGCCAGTCATTGCTGACGGGCGCTTTTGAAAATCAATTCTCTCCCGATTTTCAGTTCGTCACGCGCATCGGCATGAGCACGTAGAGGAAGGAACCTTCAATGCGCAGGACGCCGGGGCTCATCTCGTCGATGAGGTCGAGGTAAACGTCGTTGGTGTCCAAGGCGCGCAGCGGGGCTTGGAGGAACTCGGGGTTGAAGGCGATCTGCATCGGCGGACCTTGATAGATCACGTCCATCGATTCCTGAGCCTCACCGACGTCCGGCGAGTTGGCGGTGACTTCGATGTGGTTCTCGCTGAAGACGAGCTTCACCGAGTTCGACTTGTCCGAGGAGAGCAGCGAAACGCGGCGGACGGTTTCGAGCAGCGCCTCGCGGCCGATGACGACGCGCTCGTTGCTGTCGCCGGGGATGACCTGGCGGTAGTTCGGATAGTTGCCCTCGATGAGCTTGCTGGCGAGCAGGCTGTCACCGATAGCGAAGGAAATCTGGCTGTCGCTGAGCTTGACGATGACCTCGCCGGCATCGCCGAGCAGGCGCTGGAGTTCCTGCACGGCCTTGGTCGGAATGATGACGTCGGTCTCGTGGGAAGCGGGGAATTCGAGGTCGGCATCGACCATCGCGAGGCGGCGTCCGTCGGTGGCGACGAGGGTCATTTTCCCGTCGCGGAACGAGGCGAAAATACCGTTGAGGACGTAGCGGGTCTCGTCGGTGGAGATGGCGTAGGAGGTTTTCTTGAGGCCGTCGCGGAGGGTGGCTTGCGGGATTTTGAAGACCTTGGCTCCCTCGAAATCAGGCAGTGGCGGGAACTCCGCTTCGCCGAGGCCGATGATTTTGAAGAACGACGGGCCGCTGCGGATGGACGCGTGGTTTTTCGCATCGACGGAGACTTCCACCTCGCTGGAGGGAAGCTCGCGGATGATGCTCACGAGGCGCTTGGCTGGCAGAGTGGTGGCTCCTTCTTTCTCGATCTGGGCTTCCACCGAGCCGGTGATTCCGACGTCGAGGTCAGTCGTGGTGAACTGGATGCGGCCGCCTTTGGCCACCAGCAGGACATTGGAAAGAATCGGCAAAGTAGTGCGCGAGCTGACCACGTGTTGGACTTTTTGCAGGCCGTCGAGAAAGGCTTCCTTGGAGATGCGGAACTTCATAAATTAAAAACTGGGGAGTGGTTGCCCCGCAGTTTCTGTTTTCGCCGCCCCTTGGCAAGACTTCTGTGAATATTCCCGAAAGTCTGAGCTTCAACGGCGGAGTTGGGACTCGATGCGGGCGATACTTTCCTTCAACCCCGGCTCGCCATCGACCAGCCCGGCCACCTTTTTGCAGGCGTGGATGACGGTCCCGTGGTCGCGCCCGCCGAAGGCCTCGCCGATTTCCATCAGCGAACCCTTGGTAAGCGAGCGGCTCAAATACATGGCCACTTGGCGGGGAAACGCGATGCTGGCGGGTCGGCGGCGGCTGGTCATGTCGGCCAGGCGGACGTCGAAATGCTCAGCGACGGCCTTTTGGATGGCGTCGATGCTGACCTGGCGGCTGGCCTCCTCGCGGATGAGGTCGCGCAGCAGGTGCTCGACTTTCTCCACGGTCACGCTTTCGCCGGCGAGCGAGGCGTAGGTGGCGACGCGCATCAGCGCGCCTTCGAGGCGGCGGACGTTGGTGCGGATTTTCTCGGCGAGGAATCGCAGGACCGACTCGTCCACGCGGACTTTCCAG
>JBFZFJ010000118.1:0-2629 GCA_041306405.1 Verrucomicrobiales bacterium
ACGTCTGGGTGACCGACAAGGACGGCAACGAAACGATGGTCGACAAAACTTTCGTCTTCAAGAAGGGCGAGGACGGCAAGCTCAAGCTCATCGTCCACAAGTCCGCACTGCCCTTCGCTCCCGCGAAATAAGGAGCGTCAATCGCTACTGATCCAACACCCCTGTCGGCACAGGGCGATTGGCCCGCTAGCGAAGGGAGCCTGAAGGTTAGGGATTCTACAGTTTCAGCTAGACAACCCCACCCGATTCACCATGGTAGGAGCGCCATGAACGCCCACCTGTCTCGTCCGACATCGGATCCGGCACTCGCGCCGGCCATCCGAACCGCCACCGAACCTCTCGAAGTCAGCCAGTTGCGGGCCCTGCTCGACGAGCAGCATTATCTTCGAGCCGGACGCCCCGCCGGGCACGTGCTTTGGCAGGGTGCTTGGGAGCGCGACCCTGAAAGCGGAACCGACCGGCTTGTTGCCGTCTTCTGCTGGGCTGGCGCGGCCAAACGCCTCAAGGACCGGGACGAATGGATCGGCTGGGACGCCGTCACCTGCGCCAACCGCCTCAAGCTCGTCGTGCAGTTGCGCCGCTTCGTGGTCATCGAGGCCCATCGCCGCCCCAACCTCGCCAGCCAGTGCCTCGGCCGGGCTTTGCGCGAACTGCCCGCCGAATGGCAGCGTCTCCACGGCTTCACCCCGTTGCTCGCCGAGAGCTTCCATGATCCCGCCCACCACCAGGGCACCCTTTACAAAGTCACCAACTGGACCCCGCTGGGCTTCACCAAAGGCTTCCGCCGCCACCGCGCCGACTTTTATCAGGACCTCGGAAGCCCCAAGCAACTCTGGATCCGGCCCCTTCAAAAGAACGCCGGCGCGTTGCTTTCGGTCCCCGGCGAGCTCCCCGAAGCGCACCGTGCCGGCATCGCCGAGGCCACCTGCGGAGCCCGCTGCGCCCTGCCCGTCAAGACCCTGCGCAGCCTGCGCGACGCCCTGCGCGAGGTCGACGACCCGCGCGACCCCAAAGCCCGCCGCCATCCCATCAGCGCCATGCTCACCCTCATCTGCTACGGCCTGCTTTGCGGCGCGCCCGACGTCAAAAGCATCTGGAAAAAATGCGGCCCGTTCACCCAGCAGCAGCGCGCCGCGATTGGCCTGACCCGCCGCCATCCGGAAAGCCGCCTGCTCCTCATGCCCGGCTACGATGCCTTCAACGACCTGCTCAACGCCATCGACCCCGCTTCGCTGGCCCGTGCGCTCAACCGCTGGCTCATCGCCAACAGCGACCTGCTTCCCAAGACCCTCGCCATCGATGGCAAGGACCTCGGCGGCAAAGGCAAACTCGGAGCCATCGTAACCCTCTGCCACCACACCACCGGCGCGCCCCTGGCCATGGCCACCTACAGCGGCGAAAAGGATGACTGTGAACTGCCCGCCGCCCAAGCCCTGCTTGAAGAAGCCGCCGAAGTCCTGCCCCACGCCGTCATCACCGGCGACGCCCTGCACTGCCAAAAAAAACGGCCCTGATTGCCACCGCCGCCGGGGCGGATGTCTTCCTCGCCCTCAAGGACAACCAGCCCACCCTCTGTCAGATTGCCCGGGACCGGCTTGACTCGCAACCCGCCGCGTGGACATCCGAGATCGAGACCGCCCACGGCCGCATCGAATGGCGCGAACTGCGCGTCTGCGAATGGGACCTTGATGTCGCCCTGTTCCCTGGAGCGCGGCAACTGGTGAGCATCACCCGGCACTACTGCCAGAAGAAGAGCGCCGGAGACTTCAAGGTCGAGACCCGCCACTTCCTGACCACCCTGCGCGAAGGCGATGCCAGCCACGTCCGGCTCGCCGAGATCGGGCGTCGGCACTGGTCGGTGGAAAACAAAAACCACTGGCGCAAGGACGCCACGGTGTGGCGTGAGGACCGCGGCACGCGCCGCAAGCCCCGTGGGGCGAAGAACCTCGCGTTGCTGCGCAATGCGATACTCGCGCTCATCGAGCCCGGCCTGCACGACTCACTCAACCAAACCTTCCTCCACTACGCTGACCACCGCCCCGAAGCCCTGCGCCTTATCACTAAAGCAGCTCCACACAATCCTTAGCCAGCCAATCGCCCTGACCACCAGCCGCGACGTGAAGGACGGCAAGGCCGACCACATCACCCGAGAGCCCGAGCAGGTCAAAGCCTTCCGCGACACCTGGCGCGACGGCATCCACAGCTACCTAACCTACCTGCGGGACCGGCTCACCGTCGCCCGCGATCTCCTCACCGATTCCGGCTCCATCTTCGTGCAGATCGGTGATGAAAATGTCCACCGCGTCCGGGCGGTGATGGATGAGGTGTTCGGGGATGAAAACTGCGTCTGCGAAATCGTTTTGAAGACGACTAGCGGAGCAGGAAGCCCAACAGGCGGTACTGTCACGCTAGCTGGCGTGCATGACTACGTCCTCTGGTTCGCAAAGCGGAAAGAGACGGTCAAGTATCGCCAACTCTACTTTGAGAAGAGTGACATGCAGACCGCAGACCTTTACCGCCGCGTCATCATGCTTTCTGGAGAAGATCGAAACGCGACCACTGAGGAATTGAGCGGAGTCGCGGCACTTCCTGAAGGAGCCAGCCTTTTTCGACCAGACAATCTGACCAG
>JBFZFJ010000119.1:0-10573 GCA_041306405.1 Verrucomicrobiales bacterium
GTTTTTGGAGGCAGTGCTGCGGAAGCGGTGCTTTTGCACATCTATCACTACGGCGAGTCTTATGGCAGGGCGATTTCATCGGATTTCAATGTCACGCTATTTTCGGTCCAGCGCCAGCTCGACAAGTTCGAAAAGGCGGGAGTCTTGGTTTGTAAAAAGCAGGGGAAAACACTCGTTTTTACATGGAACGCAAAATCGCGCTTTGCCAAGCGGCTGAAGGATTTGGTGGAGGTGGTTTACGAGGGCATGTCGCTTGAGGAAAGGGAACGGCGGTTTTCCGTACGCCGCCGTCCTCGCTCGAAGGACAAGCCGGTCATTTACAGCAAGGAGTGAAAGGCTCATGCGCTGGCCCTCCCGGCGGTGAATTTCCAGGAAACGAGGAGGGCTGCGATGAGCGCGAGGAGCCAGACGCGCCAGAGCGGATCGGGGCGCGTGTGACGCTCGATGGTGGATGGGTTGGCGATGGCGGTGGGATCGGATTTGCCGCAGGCGGAGAAATCGGCTTCGCGGGTGTCGGCGAAGAAGACGGCGGCGTCGAGGAGCGTGGTTTCGTTCTGGCGGATGATTAGGAAGCAGGGAGTGGCGGGTGCCAGGCTTGTGGAGGCAGGCGGGGGAAGCTGCTTGCCGGCGAGGTCGGTGGTGGCGATTTGGAGCGGGAGGTCGGGGGCCGAGGTGATTTTGATGGGTTGGCCGGTTTCGAGATTCGCGGAAGTGGAGGCGACCTTGGCCTCGCGGATGGACTCGGCGAAGCGGTGGAGCAGGACGATGAAGGCGGGCTGGTTGGAGGCGTTGGAGAGGCGCAGATCGAAGTTGAAGCAGAGCTGGCGGGAGGGGGGCGATTTTTCAGTGGCGGGTTTCTCGCGGAGGAAAATTAGCGGGCGCTTTTCCTGCCAGAGAAGAACGGTGTCACTGGGAAGTCGGTCGAGCTCGATGGTCTCGCGGACGAGCAGGGATTGCCAGTTGAGGCCGGCGAGCAGCGGGTGGGGCTCGGCGAGAATGCCGCCCTTGAGGTACGCTCCGCTGCGGGTGCTGTCCTCGACGAAGATGACGGAATTTCCCGGCGGCTGCACCGGGTCGAGAGGGTCGTAGGACGTGATGGAGAGATCGGCGGTGGCGGCGTCGTTGGTGGGGGTGGCTGAGTCGAGGGCGCGGAGGAGTTTTTCAGTGAGCTCGGCGAAGGCGGGCGAGGTGGCGGTGAAGAGTGCGAGGGACTTGGGCTTGGGGGCGACGAGCGGAAGCGTGTCGTCCAGCGAAAATCGGTCTGGGGTGAGAACCAGACGGACATTTTTCGCATCGGCGGGGAAGGCGGATTGCAGGGTGACGAGCGCGCCGGGATCGAGATGGATCTTGCGTGGCTCCGTGCCGCCGGTGGCGGTCTGGATCGACCACGTGCGATCGGCCGCGGTCTTACTGTAGTTCCGGACGAGCACCCGCCAGACGAGCGCGCCTTCCTCGGTGGCGAAGGTGACTCCGGTGAAGCCGACGTTTTCCACCGGAGCGCCGACCGCGATGAGGCGGGCCTCGAAGGGCAGGGAGTCCGCCGGGGTGTCGGTCAGATAGATGACGGTGCCCTCGCGGGAAACGAGGGACCGCGCGAGGCGGAGCGCCTGCGTGGGATCGGTGAGGCCGTCGAGCGGTTGCCATTTTTCAAGAACAGCTTTGAGTTCATCCACCGACGCTCCGGCGTAGAGGCGCGGACGGTTGGGCGCGGATTCGATGACGGTGAGCTCAATTGAGGAGGCGGGACCTTGGAAACCCGGAAGCTCGGCGGTCAGGCGGGCGATGGCTTCGCTCTTGAAGACGCCCATCGACGCGGAGGAATCCAGCACGACGGCGACGCGCTGGACGCTGCCGGACTTTTGAAAGCGAGGTTCTGCCAGAAACCATGCGAGTAGCAGCACGGCGAGCAGTTGCATCCATAGCGGGATCGACGGAATGATCCGCTCCAACCGCCGCCCGCTGGCGGCGTCGCGGTGGGCGCGATCTAGCAGGAATAGTGTGGAGACCGGGAGTTCGACGGCTTTCCGCTGGAGGAAATGGATCGCCAGCACGGCGGGGATGCCGAGCAGGGCGAGAAGTCCGAGTGGATTTGCGAGCGTGAGCATTGATTCTGCCATAATTTCATGTTGGTTCGAGTGCCCGCGCGGGCACAGCTTCGCGGAAGAGGGCGGTAGCGAGATCCTCCTCCGCCGGGATGCGGGCGAAGGCGGTTTGGTGGCGGCGGGTGTGCTGTTTCCAGAGCGCGAAGTGGTTGACGTAAGCTTCCTGATAGCGGCGGAGCGTGGCGGGCTCGATGCGGTGCGGGTGATGGGAATGCCGCTCGGGATCGATGAACTCGTAATTTCCCGACCATGCGGGGCGGGCTTCGGTTTCGAGGAAGGGAGAGAAAATGAAGACGCTGCTGTGGCGTTGGCCGAGGTGGCGGAGGATGGGCTCGGGATCGGCGGCGAACAACAGGTCGGATAGAAAGACGCGGATCGCGTTCGCACGGAGCGGCAGGCGGGTGAGATCGGGCGCTTTCGCGGAGTTGGTGGCGGGCAGCGCGCGGGCGGTGTCCAGCCATTGGTGGCTGCGGAGCGTGGCGGGATCGAGCGCGAGCGTGGCGTCGCCGCGGACGGCGTGGAGCGCGAGCGAGGCGCCGGCGGCTTGCGAGCTTTCGGCGATCAGATAGAACAGCTCGGCGGTGCGGGCGGCTTTTTTCTCGTCGAAGAACATTGACTCCGAGGCGTCGAGGATCAGGTCCACGACGGGCCGGACTTCCTCGCGGAAGAGCTTCATCGTGTAGCTGCCGGTGCGGGCGTAGGCCTGCCAGTTGATGTGGCGCGGGTCGTCGCCGGGCGAGTAGGCGCGGTGGTCCTGGAAATCCATCGACGATCCGGTGCCGCCGCCGGCGAACTCGCCGGTCTGGCCGCGCCAGACGCGGGAGCGCAAGGGCAGGCGCAAGCGTCCGGACGCCGCCAACGCGTTGGAATGACACTGCTGGAGTAACGCGGAGGTCATGGAGCGGGAACGGCGAGTCCGCTTTCGGCTTCCTTGATGATTTCCCGGTAGCCGCGGAAGGCGATGGCGGCGGTGGCGAGCAGCAATGCGAGGATGATGAAATCAACGATCATCACCGCGGTCAGAAGCTGGTTTTTGTCGAAACTGCTTTCGTCCGCCATCGTGATGAAGATCGGAGGATTCCAGATGAAAAGCCAAAGGTAGTTTTCGTGATTGTTGATGTTGGCGAAGATGGCCGGGATGATCGTCAGGATGACCGAGGCCAACAGGAAAACGAGGAAGTTGGTGAAGCGCTTGCTTTCCTGTTTGCTGAAATTCGCCGCTAACAAGGCGGGGAGCAGGATGCCGCCAACAACGGCGAGGATGTAGATCGCGATTTCCGTCATTTCGGAGGGGCTGATGGCGGGGCGGGCGGTGGCGAGAAAACCGGCGGTGCTGACCGCGAGAAGCAAGATGGAATAGAAGACTCCGGCGGGCCAGCCAGGGAGGAGGAAAGCGGCGGCCAACCGGCCCGGCAGGCCGCGTTTCAGGAACGGCGTGTAGATCGGAGGCAGCAGGTTGGACGGTTCTGTCAGCGCCGTGATCACGGCGGGAGCGAGGATGATTCCGAAGATGAGCAGTGGGACGTGAGCGTCCACCAACGGATGGAATCCGACGGCGACGGCGACGCACGTGAGTCCGAGCGCGATGAGGCGGCGGAGGGTTGAGTGGTTTTCGGCGGCGGGTGCGATGATGGAGATGCCGTGGGAAAGCGCGCACCAGCCGAGGTAGGTGATGAAGCAAAGATAGGAGAGAATTCCGACGCGGGACTCCCAGTCCGACAGCGTGCAGAAGCTCATGAAGTTGTTGAAACCGCCGCGGAACAATACCCCGGGGATGATCTGGAGCATGAAAATGAAGCCCACGACCGGCAGCACCCGCGTCAGCTTCGCGTTGGTCCCGGACATGCCGACCATGACCGCGGTCAGGGCCATGGAGGTCAGGAAAATCAGCGAGAGGAATACCAGTTCGCCCAGCAGGACCATGCCGCCGAAGAAGTAGCGCAGGATCAGATAGGGAATGATGGTGATGAGGATCAGCGCCGTCTGGCTGACGATGGCGATCCATTTTCCGAAGACGATCCGCGAGGCGCTCAGCCGGGTGAGGACCATCATTTCGATGGTGTTGCCGGTGATCTCCGAGGAGAGCGCGGTGACGCCGCGCATCGGTTGGATGAAGAGGGCGGCGATAGCGAACATCGTGAAGATCACACCGGATGCGAATGACCCGGCGCTATCCATGCTGGATGCGGCGCTTGAGGAAAGGAGAATGAAACCTAGCAGGATCTGGAAAATCAGGAACAGCATCGTGAAGCTGCGGGCGCGCAGGCCCTGGCGCAGCTCCTTGACGAGCATCGGCGAGAGCTTGTCGGGGAAATCGGTGAGGTGGGTGATCATAAGTAAGGGATTTGAACATCGAACGTCCAACATCGAACGTTGAAGGGAAGAGAAGTTGCTTCTTCATTCGATGTTGGATGTTGGAAGTTCGATGTTCGACGTTACCGAAGGTAGCGGCGGAGGCATTGCGGGCTTGCCGGAGTCGAGCCGGCCGATGATGTCGATGAAGGCGTCTTCGAGGTTGCGCTGCTCGCGGTGGAACTCGGTGATGCGGAGGCCGTCCTTGATCATGCGGGCGAGCACGTCGGCGGCTTTGGTCGGGTCTTCGGTGTCGATGCGGATGCGGCCGCCCTGCTTGCGGGCTTCGAGGAATTCGACGTTAGGCTGGAGCACGCACCAGTCGGAAACGGAGTCGGGTTTGCCATCGACCTGGACGTCGTAAAGCACGCCGCCGAGCGTGTCGGAGCCGCGGCGCAACGTTTCCGAATCGCCGTGGTGGACGATGCGGCCGTTGTTGATGAAGAGCAGGGAATCGCACATCTCGCCGAGCTCGGAGAGGATGTGGGAGGAGATGAAAATGGTTTTCCCCTCCTTGGCTAACACCCGGATGAGATGCTTGAGCTCGACGCGGGCTTTCGGGTCGAGACCGGCGGCGGGCTCGTCCATGATCAGGACCTGCGGGTCGTGGAGCAGCGCGCGGCCGAGGCCGAGGCGCTGGGTCATGCCTTTGGAGAGCTTGTTGGAAAACCGCTCCGCCAACGGGACGAGATCGGTGAAGTCCATGACCTCCTGGATGCGCTGGCGGCGTTCCTTGCCTTTGTAGCCGAGCGCGCGGGCGTAGAAATCCAGATATTCGAGCACCGTCATGTGCTCGTAGTTTCCGAAGTGGTCGGGCATCCAGCCGATGAGTTTTCTCACTTCCGCCGGGTGGTGGACCACGTTGATGCCGCAGACTTCGGCCGAGCCGAGCGTCGGATAGTCCAGGGTGGCGAGGATGCGCATGGTGGTGGTTTTCCCCGCGCCGTTGGCCCCGACGAAGCCACAGACCGAGCCGTGGGGAACCTCGAAGGTGACGCCGTTGACGGCCTGGAGATCGCCGAAGTAGCGGTAGAGATTGTTGACCTTGAGAGCGGACATGGAGAAATGTCAGGGTGAGACGACGGGGCCGGTGATGACCGTGCGGGTTTGCTTCCACTTGATGCCGGGGTTGGTGTCGATGCCGGGCGCTTGGGTGGTGATGGCGACGAAGTGGCCGGGGCGCTTGGTCGCGGTTTTCAGGAACTGTTTGTTGCGGGTGGCGAAGGCGTTGATCTCGGTGGCGAGGGCGGGATCGACCATGGAGATTTCCACCGGGACGAGAGTGAAACGCTTGCCGGCGGTGATGCCCTCGGCGCGGTGCCATTGCTTGGCTTCGTCGAGATAGAAGAGCGTGTCGATGGGGAACTCGAAGGTGGACAGGCAGGTGCCGGGCGTGTCGGTTTTCTCGATGCGGCCGCGGGTGGCGACGACGGCGGAGAGAACGTGGCCGTGCTCGGAGCGGCTTTGGAACCAATCACCGGATGCCTGGAGTTTGCCATCGGCGGGTTGGAGGTTGAAGCTGCCTTTCGCGCCGGAGCCGTCGGTGTAGCGGGCCCAGCGGCTGGCGGCGATGGCCACGGGAACGAAGGTGGAGGGGGTGTCGATGGTGAAGCGCGAGCTGGTTAGGACGCCGGTGCGGCAGAATTGCTCCTGATGGAGATAGGCGGCGTTCGCGTCGGCGTCGGGGCGGACTTCCATCAGCACGCGGCGCATGCCGTTGCCGCCGAAGCCGTCCTGCACGATGATCAGGGCGATGAGGATCAGGCTGGCCCCCAGCGAGATGACAGGCGTGGTGATGAAGAGTTTGTGACGTTGGCCGGATTTCGCGAAAACGAAGAGGTTCACCGGGCCGACGAGGATGCCGAAGGCGATCAGGACGATGATGAAAAGCGCGTAGCGGAAGGTCTGTGCGCCGAAGAGGTTTTGAAGTGGCCAGGATTTTTGGAAATCGCTCTGCTGTGAGAATTGCTGGGGCTTGGTGGCGTTGGTCGCGACGAGTTTCACCACTGCGGGGGCGTCAAGTTTCAAGTCCGATGACACGGGACGGATAGCGACGGTGCCGAAGCTCGTTTCCGCCGGGATGCCCAATGACGCCGCTGTCGCGGAGTCTGTCGAATAAATGACTAACTGGCCGCCGAGCCGGAGCCAAGAGAGGATGGCGTTGCGGCCTCCGGGCGGGATGTTGGTCCAGTCGCCGTCGGTCATGATCACGCTGTCGTAGCCGGAAAAGGCGAGCCAGTCGTCGGGCATTTGTTTGGGGTCGAACTTGGCGGCGAACTCGGTGGAGCCGCGGCCTTTCGCGGAATTCGCGCTGTCGAGCGAGGACGCGTTGGGGGTGAACAGCGCTTCGCTCAGCAGGACGGCGGGTTGATTGGCGTCAATCGAGGTGCGGATCGTGTTGCTGGCCCTGCCCATGGAGCCGGCGAGCGTGGCCTCGACGTTAGAGCCGCCGTAGGATGCGCTGGGCGGACTGAGCGGGACCAAGATGTCGCGGGTGACGGTTTTTCCACCGCCGGCGGTGAAATTGAAGGAAGAAGTGGTTTGAAGGTCGTTGCTGTAGTCCGCCTTGCTGGTGAACTCAATCCAGACGTTGCTGTCGTTTTTGAGGCTATTAGAGATTTTCACTCGCACCGGGAAGTAGCCGCCGGGCGAGGGTTTGGAGAAAATGGCGAGCACCTCGACATGGGTGTCGCTCACCGGATCGAAGACCTGGCGGATCATGGTTTCTTGGGCGGAAACCTGCAGGACGAGCGCGAGGGAGAGCAGGTAGCGGAGCATGGCGGTGAGAGTTAGGCTTGGCGGTTGGAAACCGCCGCCACGAGGACCTTCGGCGTCGCCGCGGCTTGGAACGGGACTTCCTCCAGCAGGGCGCGGACGATGTCGTTAGTCGTGTGGCCTTCGACGCGGGCGTTGTAATCGAGCACGATCCGGTGGCGGAGCACGGCGGGGGCGATCGCTTTGACGTCCTCGAAGCTGGCGTTCAAGCGCTCCTGCATCAGAGCGCGGGCCTTGGCCCCGGAGGCGAGGGCGAGCGCGGCGCGCGGGCTGGCTCCGTAGCGGATGCCGCGCGCGGCGGCGGATTGGCCGGGGTGGCTGGCATCGACGAGGCGGGCGATGTAGTTCGCCACCACGTCCGGCAGATAGATCCGGCGGACGAGTTCGAGCAGCGTGCCGAGGGTTTCCTCGCTCATCACGGGATCTACCTGCGGGTCGGTGCCGAGTTCGCGGTGGGAAACGATGCGCTGGAGCGTGGCGACGTCGTTGCGGGTGACTTCGAGTTTGAACAGGAAACGGTCGAGCTGGGCTTCCGGCAGCGGATAGGTGCCTTCCAGTTCGATTGGGTTCTGGGTGGCGAGCACGAAGAACGGCTTCGGCAAGTCGTGGGTTTTCCCGAGCACCGTTACGCGGCGCTCCTGCATCGCTTCGAGCAGGGCGGACTGGGTTTTCGGTGAGGCGCGGTTGATTTCGTCGGCGAGCACGATGTTGGTGAAGAGCGGTCCCGGTTGGAAAATGAACTCGCGGCGGCCGTCGATTTCCTGGAGCACCGGATTTCCCGTGATGTCGCCCGGGAGCAGGTCGGGCGTGAACTGGACCCGCTTGGTGCCGAGTTTCAGCAGTTTGGAAAGCCCCTTCACCAGTTCGGTTTTGCCCAGTCCGGGCAGGCCTTCGAGTAAAATGTGGCCGCGGGCGAGCACGCCGGTGATCACGAGATCGATGAGTTCCTCCTGGCCGAAGAGGACCTGGTTCAGCCCGCTGGAGAGCGAGCGGAGGTGTTTGGCGGCATCGGCGACTTCCGTTTCGGTGGCGTGTTCCATGGATTTCGCCGTGAGACTAATGAAGCTGCCGCGTTTGGGAATGGCGAAGGTGTGAAATTTGCGTGAATCGGCGCGAACTGAGATTGGCCGGAATGTTCCTGCTGGAGTTTTTCCGCAGCTCTTCCAGCATGCGCGCATCATGAGCATTTCTCCTACAGATTATGAAAAACTCGGGCAGTTCTATCTGGGACGCGGCTACGATCCGGAGACGAAGAAGGTGCGGGATGATTTGATCCTCTATGATTCCAAGGATCTCGTGACCCACGGTGTGGTGCTGGGGATGACCGGCTCGGGGAAAACCGGGCTCTGCCTCGCGCTGCTGGAGGAGGCGGCGATGGATAACATCCCGGCGATCATCATCGATCCGAAGGGCGACATTTCGAACTTGCTGCTGATGTTTCCCGATCTCGACGCGAAGAGCTTCCGCCCTTGGATCAATGAGGACGATGCGGCGAAGAAGGGCATCACCCCGGACGAGCATGCGGCGAAGACGGCGGAAATGTGGAAGACCGGCCTGGCCGAATGGGGGCAGAATCCGGAGCGCGTCGCGACGCTGCGGGAGAAGGTGGACATCAACATTTTCACTCCCGGCAGCAAGGCGGGAATTCCGGTTAGCATCCTGAGTTCGCTGGAGGTGCCGCCGTTTGAAATCATGGACGACGCCGAGCTGCTGGGAGAGCGGGTGGAGAGCACGGTCTCGTCGCTACTCTCGCTAGTCGGGGTGGATGCGGATTCCATCCAGAGTCCGGAGGCGGTCTTGGTCGCGGCGATTTTCCAGAACGCCTGGGCGGCGGGGCAAAACGTGACTTTGGAAACCTTGATCCGGCACATCCAGAAGCCGGCCTTCGACAAGGTCGGGGTGATCGATCTGGAGTCGTTCATGCCGGAGAAATCCCGCCAGACGCTGGCGCTGAAATTCAACAACCTGCTCGCCTCGCCCGGCTTCGCGAGCTGGCTGGAAGGCCCGCCGCTCGACATCGCGAAGATGCTTCACACGCCGGCCGGCAAGCCGCGGATCTCGATTTTCTCCATCGCCCATCTCGGCGACACCGAGCGGATGTTTTTCGTCAGCCTGTTACTGAACCAGATGCTCGGCTGGATGCGATCGCAAAACGGCACGACCTCGCTGCGGGCGTTGCTCTACATGGATGAAATCTACGGCTACCTGCCGCCGAGCGCGAACCCGCCGTCCAAGCGGCCGATGATGACGATCCTGAAACAAGGCCGGGCTTTCGGGCTGGGATGCTTGTTAGCGACGCAGAATCCGGTCGATCTCGATTACAAGGCGCTTTCCAACATCGGCACCTGGTTCCTCGGCCGCCTGCAGACCGAGCGCGACAAACTTCGCGTGCTCGACGGGCTGGAAGGCGCGGCCGGATCGCAGAACGCGAAGTTCGACCGGGCCGACATGGAGCGGCTCATCTCCGGTCTCGGTAACCGGGTTTTCCTGATGAACAACGTGCACGAAGACGGACCTGTTATTTTCCACGTCCGCTGGGTGATGAGTTATCTCACCGGCCCGCTGACGCGCAGCCAGATCAAGCTGCTGATGGACCCGAAGCGCGGGGAATTCATGAAGATTCCCGCTCCGGTCGCCGCCGCGAACCCGATGGGCATGCCGGGGATGAATGCCGCGCCGGTCGTTGCATCTTCACGCCCGAATGTGGGTGCGGGGGTGACTGAGATTTTCGTGCCGGCGGCGGGCGATGGGACTGATACGACCTATAGACCCTATCTGTTGCGCAAGGGCGTGGTGCATTTTTCCTCGGCCAAGGCGGATCTCGAGGGCTCGCGCACGGTGCGGCTGGTGAACCCGATCACCGATACGGGCATTGATTGGGAAACGTCCATAGAGGCACCGGCCAAGCTGGTAGAAGCCGAGCCTGCGGCAGGCGCGGGCTTTGCCGAGTTGCCGGGATTCGCGATGAACGCGGCGAACTACAAACAGGTGGAAAAGGACTTCACCGAGTGGCTCTACCGAAACGAGCGGGCGGATGTTTTCTCCTGCTCGGCGGTGAAAGCCTGGTCGCAACTCGGCGAGAGCGAGGCGGATTTCCGCGCCCGCATCATCCACCAGGCGCACGAAGCCCGCGACGCCGGCATCGACAAACTCCGCGCCACCGCCGCGAAGAAAGTTGCCACTCTCGAAACCCGCCTGCGCACGGCGGAGGGCCAGCTCCTGAAGGAAAAAGCCGAGTCTAATTCCGCGAAGATGCAGGCGGGGGTTTCGGTGCTTGGCGGCATTCTCGGCGCGTTTTTAGGCCGGAAAGCGGGACTTGGATCGATCACCCGCGGCACCTCCTC
>JBFZFJ010000120.1:0-2881 GCA_041306405.1 Verrucomicrobiales bacterium
CTTGGAAAAACTCATCGCCGCGCACGAAGCGTCCGGCCTGCCGGTGACGCTCGCGCTGCGTTCGGAAGGCGTCGCCAAGCACATCGCGCTCGACCCCTCCGGCACCCGCGTCACCGACATCCGCAAGTTGCTCGGCAAGGCGGAGGGAACCCACGTCTTCAGCGGAATTTATTGCGTGAGCCCCGGCTTTCTCGATCTGATCCCGGCGGGCGAGAAAATCTCGGTGATCCCGGCGTTCCTCGAACTCGCCAAATCCGGCCGGCTCGGCGCCATCGTCCTCGACGAGGGCGTCTGGCTCGATCTCGGCGACCGCCAATCCTACCTCCAGGCGCACCGGGAGCTCGATCTCGCTCCGGCGATCCACCCGCAAGCGGTGGTGACGGGTGCGGTCATCGAGCGGTCCGTCGTCGGCCCCGGTGCGCTGGTGGCGAGCGGGGCGGTGGTCCGCGACTCGGTCATCTGGCCCGGCGGCCGGGTTTCCGCGAATGCGGTTTTGGACCGTTGCATCGTTTTTTCCGCCGCCCCGGCCGGAGAAATCCACCAAGACGCCGATCTCTGAAAGAGAGCCGCCCGCAATGAGGTAATTCCACGGTATTTTTCCGGAATCCCGGGGGAAATCGAAAAATCTGATATTTTTCCACTCCCGCTCTTGCCAACCACCGTCCGAACCGATAATTCCCGCAGACCCCAAATCCTATGACACACACAGACGCATCCACAGTACCCAACGCAAAGCGGCTCCTCTGGGCCGGATTCATGGCCATCTTAGCAGCCGGTGTCGGCTTTGCCATTCGAGGTGGCATCTTCGACAACTGGTCGAAGGAGTTCGGATTCACCGGCGCGCAATTGGGTGCCATCGGCGGTGCCGGCTTCATCGGATTCTGTTTCGGTATTTTTGGCGGCGGGGTGATCGTGGACAAGATCGGCTACGGGAAACTCGTCATCGTCGCACTCCTCTGCCACATCCTCTCGGCAGTCGTCACCTTCGGGGCCAGCACTCCGGAAAACGCCTACAACTTCCTCTACTGGGGCATGTTCCTCTTTGCCTTCGCCAACGGCACCTTGGAAGCCGTCGCCAATCCCCTGGTGGCCACCCTTTTCCCGAAACAGCGGACCCATTACCTGAACATCCTGCACGCCGCTTGGCCCGCCGGCATGATCCTCGGCGTCACCGCTGGTTGGCTTCTCGATGACAAGATGGCTCTCAGTTGGAAGCTCCAACTCGCCCTCTATCTCATCCCGACCGCCGCCTACGGCCTGATGTTCCTCGGTCAGAAATATCCCAAGTCGGAAGCGGCCGCGAAGGGCGCAAGCTTCGTTGAAATGTTCAAATCCGTCGGCATCATCGGTGCCCTTGTCGCCTGCTACCTCCTCGCACTGTTCTTCGGAGATCTTTTCAAAGGTGTCTCGCCCGAATCCGCCAACCTGATCGGTTACGGAATCGGCGGTGCCCTGCTTGTCGGCGTCGCCGTGATGACGAAGTTCTCCCTCGGTTCCTTCCTGCTTTTCGTCCTGTTCGTCACCCACGCTCTGGTGGGTGCGGTCGAACTCGGCACCGACGGTTGGATCCAAAACATCACCGGCAATCTGTTCACCTCGGAACAAGGCAAATACCTCTTCCTCTGGACCTCCGCCATCATGTTCGGACTCCGCTTCTGTGCCCATTGGCTGGAAACCAAGCTCAAGCTCTCGCCGATCGGCCTGCTGCTCGCCTGCTCGGTGCTCGCCTTCATCGGCCTCTCCCTCGCCGTCAAAATGGAAACCTTCGGGATGGCGTTGGTCGCACTCGGCATCTACGCCATCGGCAAGACCTTCTTCTGGCCGACCATGCTTGCCGTCGTGGGTGACCGCTTTCCTCACACCGGGGCCATTGCCATGTCCATCATGGGAGGAATCGGAATGATGTCCGCAGGCCTGATCGGCAGTCCGGGTCTCGGCTACGCCAAGGACCGCTTCACTGGCGAGGCGCTGCTGTCCTCCGATGCGGCGCTCCATGCCGAATACAAGGCGGAAAAGCCTTCCACCTTCCTCAATATCCCGGCGACCGCCGCTTACGGGCTGGACGGCAAGAAACTCGCTGCGGCCAAGGAGGCCACCGACAAGACCGACGCCCAGAAAGCCGTCGTCCTCGCCGACCAAAAAGGCGACCGCGCGACGCTCAAAGCGGATTCCTTCATCCCTCTCATCATGGCGGGGGTCTACCTCATGATGTTCCTTTATTTCAAAACCATCGGCGGCTACAAGCCGCTGAGTATCGAGGAAATGGCCGGCGGCGTGCAAGGGCCCGTTGTCTGAGAAATCCTCTGAGAAATCCTCGTTTTCTGCAAACCAGCGGCATGGCTTCGCGGCCATGCCGCATTTTTTCCGCTTGCGGCATGGCCGTTCGGAGGGTCCATTGGGGGCCAATGACCGCAGGCGGCAAGACATGGATGAAATTCGGCGCTGTCCTCGCGGGGATATTCCTCACCTGTCTTCCCGTCTCCGCCCAGCAGGTGAAAATCAATCTGGCCGACGGTTTCGACTTCCCCGTGGGCAAGCCCAACGCGGAGGGATATTATAAAGCCCGCGGCCTGCGCCTGCGCGCTCCGCAGCATTTTGGCGAGGATTGGAACGGCCGCGCCGGCGGTGACAAGGATCTCGGCGACCCGGTTTACGCGATCGCCGACGGTATCGTCACCCTCGCCCAGAACGTCCGCACCGGCTGGGGAAACGTTGTGCTCACCCGCCACGCCTACCGCGATCCGGGCACGGGGCAGGTGAAATACTGCGACACCCTCAACGGCCACCTCAACCAGATCCAGGTCAAGGACGGGCAGTTGCTCAAACGCGGCCAGCAGATCGGCACCATCGGCACCAATTTCGGGATGTATCCGGCGCACCT
>JBFZFJ010000121.1:0-15575 GCA_041306405.1 Verrucomicrobiales bacterium
TCCCCGCCGCTCGACGAAATCCACCCCGGCCATTTCGCCCAGAACTGCCCCGGCTGCCTGGCTGGGACCTGATGGAACTCACGGCTCGCCTTCTTTGGCGAGGAGCTCCGCTTCTTCCTCCTGCGAGTGGATTTGCAGCGAAACCTGCACCCCTTCCCGCTCGGCAGCCGCCTTTAAAACACCCCGGACCGCCGAGGCCGTGAAGCCGTTCCTGCCGATGAGCATCGCCACATCCGGCTTGGCGAGGACGAGTTTGAACCGCAGCCGCTTGGGTCCGAGTTCCGCCACCTTGAGCTGCGCCTGGCTGGGCTCGTCGATCAGATTGACGGCCACGTATTGGAGGAAATTCTTCAAGCGATCGGTCACGGCCTGCATAGTGTTCGGACGATGATCCCATCGCGGGCACTCCGCAAGCCAAGGTTCGGCTTAGGCGCAATCACCTATCCGCCAAGCGCGCACCGACGATCATCACCGTCTTCACCGGCTCATCCACCCAGTAAGTCACTGCGTAATCTCCCACGATTTTCACCTGCCGCGAGCGCTGGCTTTCATCACGTTGGGAATAATCGCCTGTTGTCTGCGGCTCCCTTGCCAACAAATGCACAAATTCCATGATCAGCTGCTTTTGCCTGCCATTGGCGGGAATGGCTTCCAGCAGGTCGAGATGCAGAAATACCCGATACGGCTCCACTCAATCCTCCCCTTTCCGCTCCAAAAGCGCCTCGAAATCATCGATGGAAAGCCAATTGCCGGAATTCCGATCACCCAGCCGCCGGTCTATCTCCCGATTGTAATCCGGATCATCCCTGTGCCTGAGGTGGAACAAATAGGCCACTACCTCATCTTGATCCCGCCTGGGAAGAGTCGCCAGTTGCTCTTTGATTTCCTTCACACTCATGGTCGAAAACTACCACAAGGGAGGGGGCCGGGCAATCCCCCTTTCACCGCAATCCACGCTTCTTCATCTTGCCAGTTTCCGAATCGCCCGCCATTTTCCCGCGCATGTCACGCAGTCATCGCATCACCATCCTCGCCGGAGACGGCATCGGCCCGGAAGTCATGGCCGAGTCCCTCCGCCTCCTTGACGCCGTCGAAGCCAAATTCGGCTTCACCGTCGCCCGCAGCGAGCACCTCGTCGGCGGCGCGGCCATCGATGCCACCGGCCACCCGCTTCCGCCGGAAACCGTCGCGGCCAGCGAGGCTGCGGACGCGATCCTCTTCGGCTCCGTCGGCGGACCGAAATGGGAATCCCTGCCACCCGACATCCAACCGGAACGCGGCGCGCTGCTCCCGCTGCGCAAACACTTCGGCCTTTTCGCCAACCTCCGCCCCGGCGTCTGCCTGCCCGCGCTCACCCACGCATCCCCCGTCAAACAGGAACTCATCGCCGACGGCTTCGACGTGCTCTGCGTCCGCGAGCTCACCGGCGGCATCTATTTCGGCACGCCGAAGGGCCGCGAGGAGCGTGGCGGCGAGCCCGTCGCCTTCGACACCATGGTCTATCAAAAAAGCGAGATCCAGCGGATCGCCCGCGTCGCCTTCACCGCCGCCATGGGCCGGAAAAAACAACTGCTCTCCGTGGACAAGGCCAACGTGCTCGCCTCCTCCGTCCTCTGGCGCGAGACTGTCATCGAGATCGCCAAGGAATTCCCCGAAGTCCAGCTCTCGCACATGTATGTGGACAACGCCGCCATGCAGCTCATCAAGCGTCCCGGCTCGTTCGACGTGCTCGTCACCGAAAACCTGTTCGGCGACATTCTATCCGATGAAATGGCGATGATCTCCGGCTCGCTCGGCATGCTGCCGTCCGCCTCGTTAGGAAAACAGCGCGAGGACGGCCTCTACTTCGGCCTCTACGAACCCTCCGGCGGCTCCGCTCCCGACATCGCCGGCCAAGGCATCGCCAACCCCATCGCCCAGATCCTATCACTCGCCATGCTGCTGCGTTTCTCGCTCGGGGAAATCGAAGCGGCCGACGCGATCGAAGCCGCGGTGGCCAAGACCATCGCCGACGGCTTCCGCACCGGCGACATCGCCACCCGCCAGCCCGGCGAGACCAAGGTCGGCACCCAAGGCATGGGCGACGCCGTGCTCGCGCGGCTCTAGCAGTGAGCCGGGCGTCACGCCCAATCCTGTCAGTTGAGTTTTGAAGAATGAGAAAATCGAACCACAGATGAACGGGATGAACGCAGATAAACCGAGGGAAAATCGAGTCTTTATCTGTGTTCTTCATCTGCGTCCATCTGTGTTCATCTGCGGTTAAATATTCTTAAAATGAAAGAATTGGGCGTCACGCCCGCCCTTCCCCAGCACCTCATGGAACACATTTCAGACTCAATGGCCTGGCTGGCCAAGCGGGACGGCAGCGTGGTGGTCGGCCACGGGCCATTCACGGAATCCGCCGGGCCGCCGTCCGAAGGCGTTGCGTTTTACGTGCAGGATTTCGCGCTGGAGGATGCGAGGCCGTGGAAAACCCCGAGTCGCGTCGAGCGGACCACCACCGCGGAGATGGCCGCGCGTTTTCGCGACACCCCGCCACTCGACTGTGAGTGGAGTCCGCTGGACGCCGCGCCGTTTTCCGTGATTTTCCAGGAAGTCATGTCTTCGATCCATGGCGGAGTTTTTGAAAAAACCGTGCCGGTGGTCACCGAAGCCGGTACCGCACGCCAATCCCCCGGACCTGCGATCCTCGCGGCGATGACCCGCCAGGCCGCGCCGCTCCATTCCTATGGCCGGCTCCAACAGAACACCGGTTTCGCGGGCGCGACTCCCGAGTTGCTGTTTTCGCTTGATGGCAACCGGCTCGAAACCATGGCGCTCGCCGGCACCGCCCGCAGCGAGGACCGCGAGGTTTTCGCCGTCGATGAAAAGGAAATCCGCGAGCACGAATACGTCGCGCAGACGCTCGTCTCCAAGCTCCTCGATCTCGGCCGCATCGAGCGCAGCACCCGCGAAATCCTCGACCTCGGATCAATCGTCCATTTCCTGACTCTCATCAGCCTCGATCTTCAATCGCCGCAGACTGCCGAAGACCTGCTCCGGCGGCTCCATCCCACGCCGGCGCTCGGCCCCTTGCCGCGCACGGCGGAAACCCTTTCCCTCCTGCTGGGTTGGCGGAAACGTCTCGGCTGCCCCCCGCAATTCGGCGCTCCCTTCGGACTTTGGGATCAAGGCCGGTTCGATGCCGTCGTCGCGATTCGCGGCATCTGGTGGGACGGCGGAAACCTGATGCTGCCCGCAGGTTGCGGGATCATTGAAGCGAGCCGCCTCGTCAACGAATGGCGCGAACTCCGGCTCAAACGCGAGGCGGTCAAACGTTTCCTGTTGCCGTTCTGAACGCCGACTCCGGCGCGGCGACTGTCCGTTGAAGACACCCGCTCGTGCGGACGGAACTACCACTGATAAGCTTTTAATTAAAAAATGTTGATTGTTTTTAAAAAACACACAGCGTCCCAGACATATTGCTTCACTGAATCATGCCAGTCACCGGTCATTCCCGCCATCTCCGCAGCGCAGCGCTGTCGGCTTTAACTTGCCTCTCGCCCACCTCGGCGACGGCCTTTAACACGGCTCAGATTGCCAATCCGATCAGCACGATCGCCCGTGTTTTTGACTCACAACTCGTTAAGACGGAAGACCGTGTCTTATGGCTGAACAACCGGGTATCGACCTTCGCCCAGCACCGCGAACATGCGATGAAGACCGGCTTGGGTTACCGGGGCTGCCGCGCAAATGCCAACGCTCCAGACCCTACAGTGACGCTTGATCTGGGCCGCGAACACCTGATCGAGACGATTTTCCTCGTTCCTGCTCAGAGAGAGTTTTTAGAAGATTCCGGAATTTTCCCGCAACGATTTACCCTTGAGCTGTCAAATCAGGCGGATTTCGCCCAGCGCACGGTGCTCTACACCTCCGGCACGACTCCTCGCTTTTCCGAAGGCAACCCGGTGCCATTCACGGCGCACGACACCGCCCGCTACGTGCGGCTGACCGTGCATGAAGGTCACCGGAAGGGAACGAGCGATGTTTTCGGCTTGTCCGAAATCGCGGTGATTGCGGGCGGCGAGCCGGTTTCGTTCGGAGCCGCCGTGACCTGCTCGGGAGACATGAACGCACCGGGCACTTGGTATCCCGAGGCTTTGACGGATGCCCGCACCCCTCTCGGCATCTGGCAGAACGGCATCGGCGCCATCGCCGAGACAGGCGATTTGGTGGAGGTTTCCAGCACCACCGAAACCGTTTCCTGGACTCTTGAACTCGGGCAATCCAGCTCTCTGGATCGAGTGATCATCTTCCCTTACCAGCTCAACCCGTCCTTCGAATCCTCGGTGCTTCCCGAATCGATGACCCTCCATCTGCAAGCGGCGGACGGCAGCGAAGAGCAACTGGCGTGGACCAATCCCGTAGCCGGCTCCAGCAGCATGACCCCGCTGATGATTCCCCTCCGCGGCAAGTCCGCGAAAAGCCTCCGCCTGACCGGAGTCGCCCCCTACCTGATGGGAGACCGGAAAATCCACGCCTTCTCGGAAATCGAAGTTTGGTCGCAGGGCAAGAATTTGGCCAGCGGTCTTCCCGTCACCCGCTCGCACGGTGCCGAATCCTCCGAGATCACTTCCCTCACCGACGGCTACACCTCGGAAAAACGGATTTCCTTGTTTGCCACCTGGCTCGCCCAGCTCTCCGAGCGCGGCAAGATCGAGCGGGAACTCGCCGCGCTCAAGCCCATCCACCACCAACTCGCTTCCGAAAGCGAACTCAACGCAACCTGGGGCTCCGCGATGATCCTCGGCCTGACATTCCTGATTCCCGTCTTCATCGTCGAGCGGCGGCGCTTGATGTCGAAGAACCAACTCGACCAAATCCGCAAACGGATCGCTTCCGACCTGCACGACGACATCGGCAGCAATCTCGGCAGCATTTCCCTCATCGCCCGCAGCGCCCGCAAGGATCTCGTCCGCCTCCATGGCCCGGAGGAAGTCGCCGATGACCTCGGCGAGGTGGAATCGATCGCCCGCGAGAGCTCGCTGGCCATGCGCGACATCGTCTGGCTGTTGGAGCGCCGCCAGGACTCGATCGGCGACCTCGTCCAGCGGATGCGCGAAACCGCCGGACGACTCCTGCGGGAAATCAGTTTCACCGTCGAGTGCGAGTCCCACAAGACCGCCGCCAAGCTGTCGCTCGACGCCAAGCGCCATCTGTTTCTCTTCTACAAGGAAGCCATCCACAACGTCCTAAAACACTCGCAGGCCGACCGCGTCGCCATCCGCCTGTGGGACGAGGACGACAAGCTGGCCCTGGAAATCCTCGACAACGGCGTGGGCCTGCCCGTGAACGCGGACCTCAAGCCGGCCACCGTCAACAAGCTCCAGGACCGCGCCCGGGTGCTTGAGGGCAGCCTGCAAATCACCTCTTCCAAGGAAACCGGAACCCTCATCCGCCTGCTCGTCAAACGCTCCCACCTCACCTCGCACCCCGCCCTCGCATGATCGCCGAAGCCACCACCACCCACTGCATCTGGATTCTCGAAGATCACGAGGTCTTCGCCAAACAGATTCGCCGCCTCATCAGCAACGAGGACGACCTCACCTGCCCGCATCACTTCTCCAGCGCGGCCGAGCTGTTCGACAAGCTGAAGTTCACCAACGAGCGGCCGGACCTGCTGCTTCTCGATCTCGGCCTCCCCCGCCGCGACGGCCTCGAAGTCCTGACCGAAATCCGCGCGCTGCTGCCCGAGATCAAGGTGCTCATTCTATCCGCATCCGATGACCGCGACAAAGTTTACCGCGCCATCTGCAACGGCGCGTCCGGCTATCTGCTCAAAACCGCCGACCCGGACGAAATCCTCTCCGGCATCCGCGACGTGATCGACGGCACCTCGGCGCTCAGCGCGCCGATCGCCAACATGATCCTGCAGGGATTCGCCCGCTACGGTCCGGTCAAGCACGTCGAGCCGCTCACCAACCGCGAGGAAGAGGTGTTGCGCCTCCTCGTCCGCGGCCTGATCAAAAAGGAAATCGCCGACGAGCTCTTCATTTCACAGCACACCGTGGACATGCACCTGCGCTCGGTTTACCGGAAACTGGAGGTCCGCTCGCAGACCGAGGCGGTTTCCAAGGCCCTCCGCCAGGGACTGGTCTGACCCTCCAATTTCGAGTTCGCGCTCAAAAACAAAAACCCCCGGTTCGTCTGACGAACCGGGGGTTTTTCATGAAAATCAATCAGCAGCGGATCACGCTTCGGCTTCTTCCGCGCCTGCGTCCACCGAGATGGTGAGCGTGGCGATGACCTCGGGATGGAGGCGGATTTGGACTTCGGTCTTGCCGGACTTTTTCACCGGCTTCTCCAGCTCGATGGAGTGACGGTCGATGACGATTCCGGCCGCTTCGAGCTCCTTGTGGATGTCCATGTTGGTGACCGATCCAAACGCCTTGCCGCCTTGGCCGGTCGAAAGCACGAACTTCGGCTTGAGCTTGGAAATCTTCACGGCGAGTTCCTGCAGTTCGACGAGCTCTACGGCTTCGCGGGCTGCGCGAGCGGTCTTGAGAGCTTCGACGTGGCGGAGGTTCGAGCGGTTGGCTTCGAAAGCCTTGCCTTGCGGGATGAGGAAGTTCCGGGCGTATCCGGCGCGGACTTTGACAACATCTGCTTCGGCACCAAGGCCTTCGATTTTTTCTTTGAGAATAACTTGTGCGTTGGCCATGGGAATCAGTGGTAAAAGTTCGTTTGGGGGCGGTGATTTAGGCTCCGCCCCAAAACGAGTCAAGAAGAATGAAGGTTTATTCCGAGGCGAAGCTAAGAATTCCCAAAGACCGAAGCATTTCCACCGCTTGGGCGTCTGGTTTCAAAGTTGGTTCAGGGGTTTCTTCATAAACTCCTCATCGCGAAGGGTCCTCAAATACTCGAGATAACGCTGCTGGGCAAGCAGATCGGGGTTGTTCGCGACCGGAACCTCCTGCCCGTATTTTTTCCAAGGACCGTAAGGAACCTGCCCGGCCTCGACGAAGCGCCAGTGCACTTTCTGGCCGGAGCGCAAGCTGAGGTAGTCGCGGATCGAGGGCGATAGGTCGATCCCCGCCGCGCCGTTCTCCGTGGTTTTCGGCGGCTTGGTGCCGAAGACGAATTCCCAGTCATCGGTCACCCACGGCCCGCAATCCTCCCACTGCGCGTAACAACTCCGGCTGCCGTTGTAAATCTGGACCCAGCGGCCTTTGCAAACCGTCTTGCCCGGATCCGGACTCATCCGCGCGAACCACGGCACGACCCTGGCGGCTTCCGGCTTGTGCCTGCCGTAGCCCAGCACGTCATTGTACGGCAGCGCGATATAAAACGAATTGAGCTTGGGCACGAAACCCTTCGGCCGGAATTCACCGGTCGTGTGGTTCGCCACCCGGTTCGCCGGCTCCGGATCATCGTATCCGCCGAAATTGGACGCCCAGTTCTGGTCCCAGGACGACTTGCAGTTCGGTGTCGGATTGCGCGACGTCGGCTGCTCGCCAATCCAGAAAATCGTGCAGGTCACGTGGGTTTTCCACGGATAGAGCACCCGCGCGGTGGAAGCCGCCGGAGGACGCACCGGCACCAGCGGGCGGCTGCCCGTGGGCACCACGACCCTGGGAGTCGTCCCCTGCCCGACCGCCGCCCCACTGGCGAAGACGCCCGGCACGACAAGAACAAGCACAAGGGTTTTGAAGCAAAATCGAACCATGATGCGAGGCTCGACGGAGATTTCGGCAATCGTTCACGACCGCCCCAGCCGCCGGTTCACTGTTCCGTGGCGGCGTCGTCGCCGTAGAAACTCTTGATGTATCCGTGCTCGACGAGCGTGTCCTGCCACGGAGCGAGCACGTTCGGATCCCGGAAAATCCGGCCGGCGATCGCCAGCCACTCTTCCGCCTTGACCAAATTATCGCTGTCGTAAGCAAGGGCCGCCTGCGTGTAATAGTAAAACGGTGAGTCATCGAGGAAATCGTATTTCCCAGCCAAGATCGTCACCTCGTCGTTCAATCCGAGCTTCTTCTTGCAGAGCAGAATCTTGAACTCCACCAACCGCCCGAGGGCGGTGTTCTCCGGCGGCAGAATTTTCATGATCTTTTCAAACAGATCCACGGCCTTCTTCCACTCCTTGGTGACGAAATAAACCTCCCCGATGTTGAAATCAATGCTGGCGTTGTCCTTGGTCAGGGCGCGGGCCTTTTCAAACTGGTCGAGCGCCTTGGCGAACGAGCGCATTTCCACGAAGCAGCTGCCCCGCAGGTTGTAGATTTCCGGGCTGTCGGTGAAAATCTTCGCCGCCTTGTCGAGTTCCTCGAGGGTTTCGAAGACCCGCTTCTGTTGGAAAAGACGGTTGCCCTCGCTGAGATGCTTGATGAATTCATTGCGGCTTTCCTCAGGGAGATTGAGGAACGCCTGCTGGTTGGGCTGCAAGGCCTCCTTGTTGACGACGGGGTTCTTATCGACGGGCACGGCCTTGTCTTGAGCCGAGAGCGGAGCGATCAAAACGAACAGGGAGAAAAGGGAAATGGATTTCATAGGCGTCTGTTGAGCCGCAAATTAAACAGCGGATTTGGAAACGGCAAGCCGTCGTTCACGCCGATTTCAGCCCCCCCGCCTTCTCCGGCGCGGAAACCTTGGTGACGCCCGGCTGGCAACGACCTACCTGACGACCATCATTCGCCGGAACACGCGTGGGTCCGACCGGGCTTCATTACGGCCAACTTGCATGAGCTGGGCGGTGTTCTCGTAACCGAGCCGTTCCCGCAAGCCGCCCAGATGGCGGTCGAGCGTATCCCGCCGCCAGTTCAAGGAGGCTGCGATCTCCGCCCGCGCATCGCCACGAATCAACCCCGAGAGGACGCGCCCATCGCTCGGGGAAAGCGCAAAACCGCCGGCTGGATTTTCTCGGTCCCGCGGATCATTTCACGACCCAGCGTGTCCAGATCGGGGGCCTCGACCAGCTGCCCGGTGAGCTTCTTGGCCGCCCGGATGTCCCTGGTCGTCAGGTCCGGAAAGCGTAATTCCGAGGGTGGCATCACGGGATGTCGGTGTCGGTTTGAAAGACCAGCTGCGCCCGGTGACGAACGCCGAACTTCCGATAAATCCGCGCCACGTGGCTTTCCACGGTGCGCTGGGCACAACCGAGAATGATGCCGATTTCCGGCCCGGTCTTCGCTTCGCGCAGCCAGGCGAGCACCTCGGCTTCCCGTTTGGTGAGCGGCGCGGAGGGCGTCGGCTCCCCGCCGCAAGCGACTTCCATCCCGCCCTCGGCCCAGACCTGCAACTGCGCCGTGTCGATCATCCGCCTCGCTGGCGGTGCCGCCGCCAGGCGGGCGATGATGTCCTGCCATGACATGGGAATCTCAGACCGCGTGCAGGTCCATTGCCGGGCTCTTGCGCTCAACACCGGTTCCAGCCCGGGCCGCCGCAGCGCGACGTTCCAGCCCAAGGCGTCGAGAATTTCCGCCCACGCCGTCATATCCGCCAGCATCCGCCGGTTTTGCCTCTCCATTTGGAGGCTGATCTTCCCGAGAAATCAATCCCCGGGACCGCTTTCAGCCCCTGAAGCCAAATGATCTTTTTCCAACACGCGCTGAATGGCTATCGGCTGGATCCCGCCCCGTAAGTGAGACCTTCGCTTTAGCGGCTACGAATTATTGTCATTTCTACGTAGTTTCGGGGCTATTCAAAATAGTCCGCACCGGTTCATTGTCTCTAATTCCTTCCCGATCCATGCACCCTTTTCCCCACTTCCCCCCCGAAGGACCGCCCACGGTCAGAATGGCCCCACTCTCGCCATGAGGCAGGTGGATTGCATCACCCGTCCAGTGACGGCCTCCATTTTGATCGTGGGCGGCAACCGTTCTTCCGCCGTCTCCCCTTGCCCGCGAGGCGCTGGTTTCCAGCGTGTGGAACATTGAACGCCACGGCGAGGAACACGGATTCCCGCTTGACCTCGGGGCGGCGAGTGTTGACGTTCCTCCGTTCGCCTTCAGGAGTTCCTTGCCCCGCACCGTTTTTCTTCAGGCTTGCCAGCTGGAATGACGCGGCGTCCGGACTCCGGAATCCATCCACTTTTACGATTTACTCTCTTATTTTCAACAACATCCATGTTCAAAAAGCTTTTTGGAAACCTGTTTTCTAATGATATCGGCATCGACCTAGGCACTGCGAATACCCTGATCAACGTCAAGGACCACGGCATCGTTTTACGCGAACCGTCGGTCGTCGCAGTCAAAGCCGGCACCAACGAGGTGCTCGCCGTGGGGGATGATGCGAAACGCATGCTCGGCCGCACGCCGGGCAACATCGTCGCGATCCGCCCTCTGAAAGACGGCGTGATCGCGGATTTCGAAGTCACCGAGGCGATGCTCCGCCACTTCATCCGCAAGGTGAACAAGGGCCGCCGCTCGAATCCGCGGGTGCTTATTGCCATTCCTTCCGGCATCACCGAGGTCGAGCGCCGCGCCGTCCGCGAATCCGCCGAGCAGGCCGGAGCGCGCGAGGTTTATCTGATCGAAGAGCCGATGGCGGCGGCGATCGGCGTGGGACTTCCGGTCCAGGAAGCCGCCGGAAACATGATCGTCGACATCGGCGGCGGCACCACCGAGGTGGCGCTGATTTCCCTCTCCGGCATTGTTTACGCCCGCAGCGTCCGCACCGCCGGCGACGAATTGGACGAGGCGATCATCCAATACATGAAGCGCGCCTATAACCTGATGATCGGCGAGCGCACCTCGGAAGACATCAAGATCCGCCTCGGCTCGGCCGCTCCCCTGCCCAAGGAAATGACCATGGAGGTCAAGGGCCGCGACCTCGTCGCCGGACTCCCCAAAACCATCACCATCACCTCGCAGGAAATCCGCGAGGCCATGGCGGACCCCCTCAGCACCATCGTTGACGCCGTCCGCACCACTCTCGAGCGCTGCCCGCCGGAGCTCGCCGCCGACCTCGTCGATCGCGGCATCGTGCTGGCCGGCGGCGGGGCCTTGCTCAAGGGGCTTGACCGCCTCCTGCGCGAGGAAACCGGCCTGCCCGTCCACATCGCCGAGGATCCCCTCAGCGCCGTGGCCGAAGGCACGGGCAAGGCACTTCAAGAGCTTCCACTCCTGAAGCGGGTCGCCAGCATGGACCGTTAATCGGACTTTCACTGACCCATTCCGGCCATGAAGCCGCTCAACCTCATCGCGCTGCTGCTCTTCCTCGGAGGAGCGCTCTGGGCATTCACCCAAAGCGACCGCGCCGTGCGCGAGGTGCAGGACCTTTACTTTTCGGCGATGTCGCCGTTCTTGAAATCCGGCTCGCAAATGGAAACCCAGGCCCGCGCGTTTCTCCATGAAACCCGTCATTCGAGGGAACTCGAAGTCGAGCTCGAAACCGTCCGCAGCGAGCTCGGGCGCCTGCGGATCATCGAGTCGCGCTATCGCGAACTCGAACTCGAAAACGAGCGCTTCCGGCATGCCCTCGATTACAAGAAGGCCACCCACTTCGACGTGGTCCCCGCCCAGGTCATCCGCCGCCAGCCGACCACCTGGTGGCAGACCGTGGACATCGACGCCGGCCAGGAGCGCGGCATCGGCACCCAGCTCGCCGTGCTGTCTAACGAAGGGCTCGTCGGCAAGATCGACCGCATCTACAAGGACCAGAACCGCTCGTCCGTGCTCCTGCTCACCGACGAGAAATGCCAGGTTTCCGCCCGCGTCGAGGGCTCGCCGGAAGTCGGCATCCTCAGCGGCCAGCGCGGCCGCTTCGACGGCAACCCGCTGCTGCGGCTCAAATTCCTGTCAACCGACGCCGCGCTCCGTCCGGGGCTCCGCGTCTTCACCACCGGCCGGGGGGGGATCTTCCAGCCTAACATTCTACTTGGAACCATCGATTCCGTCGAAAAAGGCGCGCTGGATTCCGAAGCTCTCGTCCGGCCCTCGGTGAACTTCGCGGATCTAGGCACGGTTTTCGTCGTGCTCTCCGCCGCTCCCTGACCCGTCCGTGATCCGCTACTCGTTCATTACGATCCTGCTCCTGCTCGCCTCCTTCGTGGTGCAGCAGTTCCTGCCTGCGTTCACGAGCATCCACCAGTCGCGCATCATGCTCATCCAGCTGGTGTTCCTCTGCTCGGCGGTCACCGTCGGCCAGCCCACCATGCTGCTGCTCGCCTTCATCGGCGGGTTTTTCTGGGACGCCCACTGCGCCCTCGGCCCGCACGGCGGGGACGCGGAAGTCTATACCCAGCAGGTCGAGTCCCTGCGCTTCGGCTACTCGATCCTGCTCTTCGCCGCGATGGGCTTCCTGATGCAGGGAATCCAGCCGCTCTTCAAACAGGGGAAATGGCAGTTCTCCGCGTTCCTGACCGGCATCGCCATCTTCCTCTATCTGGCGGCCGAATATGCCATCATCAACTTCGTCCGCGGGGACTTCATGCTCTCCAAGGCCACCCTCCTGCAAATGGTTTTCACCTCGCTGCTGACCATGTTGTTTTCCCCCTTCGTTTTCTGGCTGCTCTTCCGCGTCGCGAAATCCTGCGACCACTCGATCAATCCCGACGCCGGCCGCAAACGCCGCCACGCTTACTGAGGCCATGGAACCCAGCTACCGCTTCCGACTCTACCTGCTGACGGCCCTCGTGCTCGTCGGCTTCGGCGCGCTGCTTTCCCGCCTCTATGACTTCCAGATCGTCCGCCGCGACGATTTCCTCCAACAGGTGCCAGGCAACCGCACCGTCACCGTCCGCGAGCCCGGCATCCGCGGCGAAATCACCGACCGCAACGGCATCACCCTTGCCCGCAACCTCCGCAACTACGAGGTCTCCTTCAACCTCGACGAAATCCGCCAGGCCTATCTATCACAACACACCGAGGACCCGACCATCCAGCGCCTGACCCGGGAAGACGGCCTGCCCCGCAAGCGCTCGGAGAAGGACATCGTCGCCATCGTCCGGGACGGCCCCATCCGCGTGCTCGGCGACCCGAGCCTCAACCTCGCCCGCCCCTACAAGGCCGGCGACCTCCGCACCCACTTCCTCACCCACGGCGGGCTCATCCCCTTCAGCTACCGCTCCGATCTCAGCTACGAGGAGTTCTCCAAGTTCGCCGAGCACAACCTCGAACTGCCCGGAGTCTATCCGAGCATCCGCCCGCAGCGGCACTATCCCTACGGCGCGCTCGCGAGCCACGTCCTCGGCTATTTGAAACAGTGGGAAAAAGGCGACGTCCCGGACAGCGCCACCCGCCAATTCAACCACTACATCGGCGATGAAAAAGGCATCGCCGGCGTGGAAGCCTCGATGGACGAAACCCTCCGCGGACCGGAGGGACAGAAGACCATCGTCAAGGACGAAAAAGGCCGCACCATCCGGATGTCCGACTACACCAAGCCCGGCATCGGCGCCAAACTCCGGCTCACCATCGACGCCCGCGTCCAGTTCCTGCTAGAGAACACCCTGCGTCTCGCGGGCCGCGCCGCCGGCGTGGTGATGGACGTCAACACCGGCGAGGTCCTCGCCATGGCCTCCGTGCCGGACTACGACCCGAACGACTTCATCCCCAGCATTTCCCAGAAGAACTGGGACGCATATCGCGCCAACATGCAGCTCGCCCCGTTCACCAACCGGGCGATTTCCGAGTTCACTCCGGGCTCGACCATGAAGATCCCCACCGCCATCGCGGGCGCCCTGGCAGGCAACGCCACCCGCTGTTACTCCTGCGACGGCTACGTCACCTACGGCAACAAGAACGTCGGCTGCTGGATCTGGAACCTCCACAAGGGCAGCCACGGCGGCCAGGATCTATCCGAAGCGATCCAGCACTCCTGCAACCCCTACTTCAACAAGCTCGCCAACACCATCGGCTGGAAGGCGATGGTGGAGGGTTGCCAGCTCGTCGGCATCGGCAAGCGCACCGGCATCGAGCTGCCCAAGGAAGACGCCGGCATCCTGCCCGGCAGCCGCGCGTGGCGCAGCGCCAACCCTTCCCTCACCATGACTCCCGCCCTCAACGCCTTCCTCTCTATCGGCCAGGGCGACTCGTTGGCCACCCCGCTCCAGCTGTGCGCCGTCACCGCCTGCGTCGCCAACGGCGGCAAATACTACAAACCCCGGATCGTGAAAAAGGCGGTGAGCGAGGACGGCAAAACCGTCATTCCGGACGTCCCCAAGCTTGAAATCGATCTCACCCGGTCGGGGATCAAGGCGAGCGACATCGAGCTCATCCGCAAGGGCATGCGGATGTCCACCAACGACCCCGGTGGAACCTCGGGAAAAGCCAAACTCACGAACATTGTCGTCGCCTGCAAAAGCGGCACCGCCCAGACCACCGACAACGGCAAGAAATCCAACAACTCGTGGGTCATGAGCTTCGCTCCCTACGACAACCCGAAATACGCCATCTGCATCCTCGTCCAAAACGGCGGCTCCGGCGGCGGCGTTTGCGGCCCGCTGGTCAACCTCGTCTATCGGGGCATTTTCGCCCGCGACAACGGCGTGAAGCTCCCGCTCAAGCCCATGACCAAGGCCCTCGGAAACACCGACCGCATCGAGAAGACCATCGAGATCTCCCCGGAAATGATCGCCGCCGTCGAAGCTGGAGAGACCGTCCCCGCACCGCCCTCCGTCGCCACCGCCGCGGACCCGCCGCAAGTCGCGGAAGAACCCGCCGGCGAGACCGGCGAGGAAGCCGGCGAGGTCGCCTCCGGCATCCACACCCCTCCCTCCACCACCGTCACCCCCACCCCGACCATCACCCCCGAGGTGGATGCCGAGGGCTCGGTGATTCCCAAAGCCATCCCCGTCACAGACCCCTGATTTCCCCAACACATCAAACATCAATTCCCTAACCAACAAACTCCCATCCATATGATCCAACACATCAAAAGACTCCTCGGCATCGGCAAACCCAACCCCGCCCGCGGCAACAGCATCGTCGTCAACGTCGAGAAACTCGAACGCCGCGTCGCGCTCCTCGAGGACGGCGTGCTCGAGGAATACACCGTCGAGCGCGAAGGCGACCAGAACATCGTCGGCGGCATCTTCAAGGGCCGCGTCAAAAACATCGAGGGTGGCCTCAAGGCGATGTTCGTGGACATCGGCCTCGACAAGAACGCCTTCCTTCACTTCTGGGACGCCATCCCCGCCGCGCTCGACGCGGGCCTCGAGGAAATCCAGCGCGAAGGCAAAAGGAAGCAGCAGAAAAAAATCAGCTCCAAGGACATCCCCGACATCTATCCGATTGGTTCGGAAATCGTCATCCAGGTTTCCAAAGGCCCCATCGGCACCAAGGGTCCGCGCGTCACCACCAACATCTCGCTGGCCGGCCGCTATCTGGTCCTCATGCCCTTCACCGAGCAGTTCGGCATCTCCCGCAAGATCGAGGATCCCAAGGAGCGGCAGCGCCTGCGCATCATCACCCAGAAGCTCCAGGTCCCCGAGGGCATGGGCATCATCATGCGCACCGCCGCCAGCGGCATCCGCCGCCGCCACCTCGTCCGCGACCTCCACATGCTCCTCGAACAGTGGGACGAGATCGAAGCCCGCCGCGCCAACAACCCCGCCCCCGCCTGCCACTTCCAGGAGCCCGGCCGCCGCGAGCGCA
>JBFZFJ010000122.1:0-5889 GCA_041306405.1 Verrucomicrobiales bacterium
AGCTCTGGGTTCTCGATCATTCACCAAAGTTAACCTGGCCCCCGATTCTCGGCCATTTCACGTTGAAATCTGTCTAGTTTTGCTCCGGCGAAAAATCCAGTTTTGAACCAGCGCCGACACACACGAATTTTTTTCTTGACCCTACGTTTTTTTTGGTTTTTTTCCAAAGCGTTATGTGCCACCTCAACATTATGACTTCCAAACATCGACTAGTACCGATCTTTGCGGCATTCTCCGCCGCCCTCACACTGCCCGTGTCCGCTGCCACTTGGGTAGGCTACATGGATGTCTACAACAATAACAGCGGCTCGCAGGGGAGCTATTTCTTCGGGACGGGTTGGTCTGTTCCCACCCTGAAAACCACGCTGGTCACCACGAATCCAGGCACCATGGTCGGCGATGAGCTGGTGTTGCAACCCAACTTCAATGCCTACGCCAATGCCCAGGGCGGGGGCGATGCCGATCGCAGTTTTTGGACAAACAGCACCGATGGAGGCGTCACGGCCGGACTCGAAGGCAACAAATGGATGGTCGCTACTACTTTTGTGGAAACCAATTCCATCACGGAGTCGAGTTTCACCCTGCAAGGATTGGTTGCCTCCAATACTCTCAATTTGGCCTACCAGGCCCAAGCCTTCATCAGGGTCCTCGACCCCAACGCGGGCTTCGCCACGATGTTGAATGAAACCATCGCCTTGCCGGCAAGTGGGGCATTTAGCGTCACGGCGAACCTGTCGGCCTACACGGGAATGCTTCAGCAGACCGGTTTCAGAATCAGTGGCTTGAATGCCAACCCCGCCGATGAAGCGTCCCTTGGTAGTGTCTCGTTGACGATCGTGCCCGAGCCCTCCTCTTCTCTTTTGACTTGCCTTACGGCCTTCTGTTTCCTTCTTCGACGGAAGCGTTGATATCAATGGATGGTATATCGGTCATTATTTCCCGGTTATGCAAATTCGAAGATAATAGTTTCAAGTTTGAGGGGGTCGTAATAGACCTCGTAAGGTGTCCTGTATTCTAGGTGTTTCCTCGGACTGTTTTTCAGGATCTCGGCGAACCTCGTGCAGTCTTTCTGTGACAGCCAGCCGAGATCCGCGCCTTTCGGAAGATATTGGCGGATGAGGCAATGGGTGTTTTTATTGGTGCAGCGCTCCGATGAGTGGTGCGGATGGTAGCAGTAGGACGGCACGCGGTGACCTTTTCCAGTAGCCGGATTCCCGACCCACTACGGATTCACCAACCCCTATTGCTTCAGGGTCAGTCCCAAATAACAGACATTGGGCAATGGTGCATGGTGGAAAAGATGATGGAACCTTGAAGTGAGATGGGGAATCAGGCGGCGGAGGTGATCGAGCGGGCGGGTTGGATGCCGGAGACGAGTTTGCCGCGCTGGCGGGCGAGGGCCCGGAAGTCGCATTCCACCTGGATGCCGTGCCAGAAGGTGTCGGACTGGCCGAAGAAGACGCCGAAACGGATGGACATGGCCGGGGTGATGGAGCGCTTGCCGAGCACGATCTCGTTGACCGCCCGGGGCGGCACGCCGATGGCGCGGGCCATGGCATTCTGGGAAATGCCCATGGGTTGGAGGTATTCCTCCAGCAATATTTCGCCGGGAGTGATGGGAGTGTTCATGGCTGTAACGTATGGCGTCATAGCATCGCGTCAATGGTAATCCACGATGGCGACTTCGGCAGGCCCCGTTCCGGTCCAGCGAAAGACGATGCGCCATTGATCATTGATGCGGATGGAGTGGTAGCCCGCAAGCCGGCCCTTGAGGAGTTCGAGCCGATTGCCTGGAGGAACCGTGAGATCGTCGAGCCTGCCGGCCTGGTTCAGTTGGATCAATTTCCGCAGGGCGACCCGTGCGATGGCTGCAAAGGGGCGATGGGTCTCGGTTTGGAACAAAATTTCCGTATCCCGATCTGAAAAGGACTGGATCATGCCGAATAGATGTGTGGATTCGGAGGTCCCGGCTAACGAGCATTGCTTCCAGATATTGAATGTTTCCCGGTGAGGAGCGCGAGATCGGTGCCGAAGTCGGCAGGGTCTTGGCCGTCCCAGGTGGATTTGTAATCGGAGCTTTGGGCGAGGTTGATGCTTGAGCCCACCATGTTGAGTTGATTCTGGAGCCGGAGATTCACATTGGGAGAACTAGCGAGCCAGTGGGTGGCTGCCTAGGATAAAACGCTGGTGGGGTGTTATTTTCTTGATAGAAATTTGTTAAGTCATCCTCAAGTGATTGTGGGCGAGGGCGGTTTATTGCGATTATTTCTGTTAAAAATTGGATGGGCGAAGTTGTTTTTCGGGTGTGCGGGGTGATTTCCTGGCTGCGAAGGGTGTTTCTTGGGTGCGCGTGGTCATTTCGCAGATGTGCGAGGGGATTTCTTGGCTGCGGGGGGCGTTTCTTGACTGCGCGAGGTCGTTTCTTGGATGTCGGAGGCGATTTCTCGGATGTGTGAGGGCGTTTCTTCGAGGTAAATGTCGATTTCTTGACTGCGCGGGGGCGTTTCTTGACGGGGTTGATGAGTTCATTCAGAGGATGAGGGAGCCGCAGAGGCGCGAAGGACGCGGAGAAAGCGCAAAGAAAGACCGGGGCTTTGCGGATTTTAATGAGGAAGGCAGGAAGGCTGGAAGCAGAGGCTTATTTCCTGCTTTCCTGCCTTCCTCATGGAAAACTTTTCATCATTCCGGCTTTGCGATTTCTTTGCGTCCTTCGCGGCTCTGCGGTTCACTCTTGAGTCAAGCGGCATGACCGGAGAGGCGCGCTTTCGCGGGAACGGAAACCACCGCCACCGCTTGAACTCAGAGCTCGCGGATGGCGCTCATGATCCGCTTGGCGATGCGGTCGTAGTCATCCTTGCCTTTGGCCGCTTTCAGCTCTTCGGGCGTCAGGCGGATGGGCTTGCCGACGGTGACGGTGATGCGGGCGAAACGGATCTTTCCGGAGCCTCTGGGGAGCGCCTCGCGGGCTCCTGAGATTCTAACTGGCTGAATCACCGCGCCGGATTTCACGGCGATGAGGCCGATGCCGGGGGCAGCCTCGCCGATGTCGCCGTTGAGGGTGCGCTCGCCTTCGGGGAAGACGAGGACGCGCTCGCCTTCCTTGAGCTTGCGGATGATCGTCTTGAGGCTGCCCATGTCCGGGCGGTCCTGGTCCACCGGGATCGCGTTCCATTGCGGATAGAGCCATTTGCCGAATCCCACAAACAGCGTTTTGCGGGCGAGGTAAGTCATCTCGGTCTTGTAGAGGTTTCCGATGAGCGGCGGGTCGAGGAAGCTCTGGTGATTGGAAGCGATGAGGACCGGGCCTTCCGAAATAAGGTTTTCCTCGCCGACGATTTTAAGACCGAAGAGCGTGCGGAAGGCGGCGCCGAATGACATCCAACCTAACCAATAGATCCAGCGCATGGGAGTTTCCGGATTCATGGGAGTGCGGGCAGGCCCTGTTGTTTGAGGATTTCAATGGCGGCATCGACGCCGCTCTCGATGGTGTGATTCGAGGTGTCGAGGACCACGGCGCCATCGGCGATTTTCAGCGGGGCGGTGGTGCGCTCGCTGTCGGCGGCGTCACGCTTGGCCACGGAATCGACCTCGCCGTCCGCGATCCGGCGGGCGGAGCGGACCTCCTCGCTGGCATCGACGTAGATTTTATAAGGCGTGTCCGGAAACACCACGGAGCCGATGTCGCGGCCTTCCATGACGATGCTGGTGTGGTCGAGGTAACCGCGCTGGAGTGCGACGAGCTTGTCGCGGACTTCGGGAATGGCGGCAATGGCGGAGACGTTGGAATTGATCGTCTCGCTGCGGAGTTCGTCGCCCGGATCGACGCCGTCGATGGTGCAGGTGGAGGTCATGCCTTCTTCGCCGCAATGGATGTCGATGCGGTTTAACAGATCGATCACCGCGGCGGTGTCAGAAGGATCGATGTTTTCCCGGAGCGCCTTCCAGGTGACGGCGCGATACATGGCGCCGGAGTTGACCATGACGAGGCCGAGGCGTTCGGCGAGCTTGCGGGCGAGCGTGCTTTTGCCGGAGGCGGCGGGTCCGTCGATGGCGATGGCGAAACGGGGCGTGGCGGTCATGCGCGGGAAACGGTGGGCAGGGTGAAGTCGGCGGCTTGCGAGCGCTCGTGAAGGATGGCGTCGAGGTGATGGGCGAATCCCGGATAGGAAGTGTTCACGCAGTCCGTGTTTTGGATCACGGTTTCGCCTTCCGCGAAAAGCCCGGCGATGGCGAAGGCCATGGCGATGCGGTGGTCGCCGTGGCTGTCGATCACGGCGGCGTGCAGCGGCTTGCCGCCTTCGATTTCCATGCCGTCCTCGAACTCATCGACCTCGGCACCCATGGCGCGGAGGTGGTTGACGACGGTGGAGATGCGGTCGGATTCCTTGACGCGGAGCTCCTTGGCGTTGCGGATGATCGTGCGGCCTTGCGCCAGCGCGGCGGCGACGGCGATGACCGGAATTTCATCGATCAGGTTAGGAACCTCGTCGATGAAGATCGTGGTGCCGGTTAGGGACGCACCGTGGAGCTCGATGTTGCCGATGGGCTCGCCATCGGACTCATGGACGATCTCTGACATGTGCGCGCCCATGCGGCCGAGCACTTTGAGAATCGCGGTGCGGGTCGGGTTGAGGCCGACGTCCTTGACGAGCAGGCGCGAGCCGGGGATGGCGGCCGCGGCGACTAGCCAGAAGGCGGCACTGGAAATGTCGCCGGGCACGGTGAAGTCGCAGGCTTGGGGGACTTGCCCGCCGTCGATCGAGATCGCGTTGTCTTCGCGGCGGGTGGTCATGCCGAAGGAAGCCATCATCCGCTCGGTGTGGTCGCGGGTTTCGGCGGGCTGGATGACGGTGGTCTCGCCCTCGGCGAAAAGTCCTGCGAGCAGCACGGCGCTTTTCACCTGCGCGCTGGCGACCGGCATGTCGTAAGTGATGGGGTGCAGCTTGGCGGCGTGGATGAGCAGGGGAGCGCAGCCGGGTTTCTCGCCAAGGGTTTCGATGTGAGCGCCCATCTGGCCGAGCGGAATGGTGATCCGGCCCATCGGCCGCGAGGAGAGCGAGGCGTCGCCGAAGAGTTCGGTGGAGAAGGACTGGCCGGCGACAAGGCCTGCCAGGAGCCGCATGCCGGTGCCGGCGTTGCCGCAGTCGATCGGCGCGGCGGGCGCGCTGAGTTTCATCGACTGGCCTTGGATGCGCAGGTTGATAGGGCCGTAGCCTTCGAGCTCGTCGAGGACCTCGTAGGACGCGCCGAGCGCCTTCATGGCGTTGAGCGTGTTGATGCAGTCCTCGCTGGGCAGGAAGTTACGGATGGTGCAGGTGCCGTTGGATAGTCCGCCGAGGATGGCGGCGCGGTGGGACATGCTTTTGTCGCCCGGGACGCTGAACTCCGCGTGTAGTTTTGAAATGGCTTTGACTCGAAATTCCGACATGAGAGGTGGTGAAAAAACTATTGGGGTGGGTTCAACGGATCGCGCCGCTGCTTGGCGGTGGCGAGCCATTGGCGGGCGTGTTCTTGGTCGCCGCTTTCAAGGCTGGCAAGGATTTCGCGCAGATCGGCGATGGTTTCCCGGAGCGGGCCGATGAGCGCCTCGCGGTTTTCGGTGACGATTTCCGCCCACATCGCGGGGTTTCCGGCGGCGACGCGGGTGGTGTCGCGCAGGCCGCCGCCGCCGAAGCGGCCTTCCGACGGGTCCTTCAAACAAACGCGTGCGGCGCTGGCGGCGATGAGGTGCGGCAGGTGGCTGATGCGGGCGACGAGCTCGTCATGGACCGCGGCGCTCATCCACGAGGTGCGGCAGCCGATGGTTTGCCAAAATCGCTCCAAGGCGGCGGTGAGTTCCGCTGGAGCGCCGTCGTCGTTGGTGAGCAGGCAGGCGGCGTTTTGAAATAG
>JBFZFJ010000123.1:0-11791 GCA_041306405.1 Verrucomicrobiales bacterium
CCGCAAAGCCGTTTACGCCAAGGAAAACGGCATCGACACCTACCTCGAGCCGATGCTGCGCGCCACCATCCGCCGCGCGCTCGCCGAGTATGCCCCGTCGGCGCGGCCGTTCCGCGCGCCCCATGCTTACGACCGCTTCGTCTGGCACCTCCAGGCGCTTTTCACCAGCCGCACCTACGAGGACATCATCTTCGAAAAAACCCACCGCTTCCAAGTCGAGGAGGTCTTCCTCGTCGATGCCGCCAGCCTCGCGCTCGTCTCGTTCGCCAGTTGCGATCCCGCGCGCCACGCCTCCGCCAAGCGCGTCACCAATACCGTCCAACGCATCGCCCTGCAACTCCGCGACGAGGCCGGAAAACCGCGCGATTCCATCGAGCTCCCGGACCAGCGCCACGCCATCTCCCGCGCCGGCCGCTTCGTTATTCTCGTCGCCGTCGTCCGCGGCCAGCCCAGCGAACTCATCCTCACCGACCTCGAATTCGCGCTCCGCCGCGTCGAGGACCGCTTCCGCGAGCAATTCCAGCAAAAGGGCTCCCCGCTCCTGCTGGCGCTCCAGCCGTTCCTCGAAGACTGCCTGCTCATCCAGTCCCCCGCCAGCGCCGCCTAGCAGCCCGCCGGACGGCGTTCGCCATCAGCCGCCATTGCGATTTGACGAACCGCCCCGCGCCGCTCAGAGTCCGCCGCGATGTCCGACCCGAAGCACGTGCTGTTTGTTTGCACCGGAAATACCTGCCGCAGCCCGATGGCGGAGGGCCTTTTCCGCAAGGCCGTCGCGGGGCGGAATGATTATGAAGTGAGCTCCGCCGGAGTCGCCGCGTCGAAGGGCGCGCCGTGCAGCATGGAAACCGCCACCTTGCTCAGAAAGCGCGGGGCGGAGCTGGACGAATTCGGCAGCCGTCCGGTCTCGGACGCCATCCTTGCCGCCGCAACCCATGTCTTCGCGATGACCCACGGCCACCTGCAAACGCTGGAAGCCCGCTTCCCCAAACACGCGGACAAGTTCTATCTGGTCTGCGAGTTCGCCGAAGTTCCCGGTGGCGGAATCGGCAGCGACGTGCCCGACCCGATCGGCATGGGACGCCGCGCTTACGAGGAAGTCGCCGGCGTCCTCGATCTGGCGATCCCATCGATCATCGCCTACATCGACCAGACTTGGAAACCGTCCGCGGACTGATCAGATCATTCCGAGCTTCATTTTCCCCTCTTCGGAAATCATTTCCTGATTCCAAGCCGGGTCCCAAACGAGCTCGACGCGGGCGTCGTCGATGCCGTCGATGGTCATGATTTTCGCCTGCGCGTCGGCGGCGATCACCGGACCCATGCCGCAGCCGGGAGCGGTGAGCGTCATCTTGACAGCGACGATTTTCTTACCGTCCGACTCCTCGATGCAGCAGTCGTAAACCAAACCGAGATTGACGATGTCCACCGGGATTTCCGGGTCGTAAACGCCCTTGAGCTGGCTCCAAACCTGTTCTTCAAGCGGCGCATCCTTGAGCCGCACGACCTCCGCCTGCTTCTTGAGCTCCTCCTCGGGATTGACGCCGAGGGCATCCGCATCCTGCGAGGAAATCCGCGCGAGTCCCTGGGAAGTGGCCACCGTGTAAGTGCCGCCGAGGCGCTGGGTGATGAAGACCGCGGTTCCGGCGGGAAGCGAGAGCGAGTCGCCGCTGGGGATTTGAATGGCGGCGACTTCGCGGGTGAGCTTGATTTCCTCGTGCATGCGCGGAGTTAAATCCAGCGAACCACCGACGGCAAGGGATGAGTTTCCCCAATCGCACGGCATGAAAAACGAATCCGAAGCAGGAAACGCCCGAATCGCTGACCTCAGCAATGATGCGCTAGATCGCCTAAAAACTCCGATGCCGGTTCCACACTCGTCACAAGCAGGTGATCCCTTGCACGGGTGCAGGCGACGTAGAGGAGCTGGCGCTCGGTGTCGTAGACCTCTTGCAGATCGGTGTCGTCCCCCACGGTCTCGATGCGATCCTGTGACGGGATGACTTCGTCGTCACAGGCCATGACCACCACGGCGCGGAACTCCAAGCCTTTGGCGAGGTGCATGGTGCTGATCGAGACATGGCCGCTGGTTGTCTCGACGTGCTCATCGAGGATCTTGAACGCGAACCCCGCCTCTTTGACCGCTGCCTCTGCCCGGCTGATCTGAGCCTCCGACCGGACGAACACGCCGAATTCGTGGGGAAGGATGCCGGCCTTGGATTGCTCGGTCAGCCAGGCGGCGACACCGCTCTGTTCCTGGCTCTCGTCGGTGAAGATCTGAATGGAGGGTGGCGGGCCGTTGAAGACCGAGATGGTGTCGCTGCGGTCCTCGCGGTTGCCGTCCACGTCGGTCACTTCCGGGCCGAGCAGGCGGTCGGCTTGCTGGCGGATCTGGTGGGACGTGCGGTAGTTGATGCGGAGGTGGGTGGTGGAGCCGGTGGGGTTGTAGGGTTCTAGCAGGGCCTTGATGGGGCGCTTGTCGGAAAAGGCGGCGGTGATGCCGTTGGTGATCTTGCTGCAGGCCATGTCCGCCAACTGCTGATACATGAGCAGGCCGGGATAGGTGTTGCCCTTGCAGACGAGGCAGGTGTCCAGCCACTGCTTGGAAATACGCTTGAGCTGGCCGAAGAGGTGCATCTTGGGTTCCTCGCCGGGGTCGCGCCATTTGGTCATGACCAGCCGCTTCGTGAGGTGGAAGAGCAGCGAGGACGGACGCAGGTCGCCAAGGTGTTCCAGACTCATGTCGGCGGTCTCGCCGATGATGCCGGAAACCTGGATGATGGAGGGGCCGACCAACTCGGGGCTGAGTTCGAGGGTGGAATCAGCGTCGAACTTGGCTTCGAGCCGCTCCTCGGGCAATTCGACGCGGTAGCCTTCGACACGCGGGAAGCGGATTTCCAAGTCGTCGCGCTCGGGGCGGTTGGCTTTGACCCGGATGGTTTCACGCGGCTTCTGCGGCGGTGCGATGACCGGCTTGGCGGTGAAGTCGAAGGGAATGCTGAAGACGTCGGCGTATTCCACGTTGAACAGGCCTTTCTCGTTCAGCTGGTAGGACTGGCGGCGCAGGGCGCGGCCGATGACCTGCTCGCAAAGGAGCTGGGTGCCGAAAGCGCGGATGCCGAGGACGTGGGTGACGTTGTTGGCATCCCATCCTTCCGTGAGCATGGAGACGGATACGACGCAACGGATGCCGGCACCGAGTTGGCCGGCCTTGCCCACGGTGTTCATGACCTCGCGGAGGAGCTGGCGGCCGCCCTTGGAAATCTCGATGCGCTCGCGCAATTTGAAGGCGTGGTAGTTGGTGATGACGATCTTGGCGCGGTTGACCTCGTCGAGCATGTCGTTGGGCACCAGCTCGCGGTCCTTGTAATAGCTGTTCGGATCGTTCGGCTGGAGCACCTGGAGGCGGTCCTTGATAGTGAGGACCGGGGCGACAATGAGGAATCCGCGGGTGAAGGTCTTGCTGCCGGGACTGCGCACGGCCTTGCTCGTCTGCCAGGCGATGAGCATGGCCATGACGGTGGTCTTGCCCGCACCGGTGGCGAGCTTGAGCGCGAGGCGCATGAGGTCGGGGTTGGCCTCCTTGTTGACGCTGGCCAGGAGCGAGAGAATGCGTTTTCCGGAGACGGACTTGGGAGCCACCTCGGTGAGCCAGATGGCGGTTTCCACCGCCTCCACCTGACAGAAGAACGGGCGGGGCAAGAATCAAGGTTCTGAATGCGGAGGCTAACAGCGACGAGGACGCTGGGAAGGATAAAAAGCAGCCAATTGCGCTGGATCTCCGGGCGAGTTGGAGAGCGAGCGACAAATCATGGAAGGCTCAAACGCAGGCAAGTTTGCTGCGCTGGAACGAAAGCCCCCCTGCGGCATGCGCGTCAAGTTAAGGGCCAAGGAGCGGCGAAACGTGTTCGCCGACGTCCATGAGCTGGCAATGAGATGAGCGGATGCTCCGGACATTGGCTTTCCATGGGCGTCGGCGAACATGTTTCGCCGCTCCTTGAACCGCCCGTTTGTCGGCTTTTTGAGCAATCAGCCCTTAACTTGACGCGCATGCCCCTGCGGGTTGACGCCGGATTCTGGAAAGCTCGGGGCAAAACACGAGGGACCAGGGCGATTTCTAAGATTGCCAGATCCGACCGCCGGGTTGTAGCCTTCCCAACGACTTACTTCCCATGTGGAAATTCATTCAAGATCACTGGCGGGACGGCATTGAGATCCTGCTTCTCGCCACCTGCATCTACCAAATCTACCGGGCTTTCCGGGCGACTCGCGGCGCTCAAATCCTCGTCGGCCTGGGGACCATTCTCATTGTCCTGACGCTGGTCTCGACGGTTTTCAGATTCGAGGTCATCCAGTGGATCATCACCCGCGCGGCCGCCATCCTCGCCTTCGCCCTGATCGTCATTTTCCAGCCCGAGCTGCGCAACGGACTGGCCCGGCTCGGCAGCAACCGCTTGTTTTCCTTCTCCAACAAACGCCGCCTCGCCTTCCTCGAGCGCTTCGCCGACGCGGTGATCGCGCTCTCGAAAAAGCGCATCGGCGCGCTGTTCGCCATCCAGCGAGGCATCAGCCTCAAGGAGCACCTCGACAGCGGAGTCGTCCTCGACGCGCAGTTTTCCCCGGAACTCGCGATGACCGTCTTCCACCCGAAAGCCCCGCTGCACGACGGCGGCATGATCATCGCCGACGACCGCGTGGCCGGCGCCGCCTGCGTTTTCCCGGTCACCGAGAAGCAGATGCAGGACCGCTCGACGGGCCTCCGCCACCGCGCGGCGATCGGCCTGACCGAGCGCACCGACGCCATCGCCGTGGTCGTCAGCGAGGAGACCGGCGGCATTTCAATCTGCGAGAACGGAGTGCTCCAACGGAACCTATCCGAAAAGCAGTTCCGGGAGAAAATCGCCGAGATCTTCTTCGCCGCCAAACCATCTCATGAAACTGACCCTGCCCAACAACTGGATCGCAAAGGCCCTCTCCCTCCTTCTGGCGACCGCGATCTGGTTTCTGATTAAGGAGCACCTCGCCACCTTCGAAGGCCAGTCCGGCAAGCCGCCGCGTGCCCGCATCGTCGAGGAACCGTTGCGCCCAGCCAACAAAAAGCGCTGAGACGGACCGTCCCAGCGCTTTTCGAAATGCTTCGTTAGAAGCTCAGAGCAACCCGAGAGCCGCGGAGATCAGCAGGTCGTCGTCGATCAGCCACTTGGCGGCCTCCGCGCCGGGACTCGCGGCTTTGGCGGGTGACGTGGATTCCGTGACATCGAGAATCAGACCATCGCCACGGACGCGACGGGCGACACCGCCCGCATCGTAAACCGCCATGAACGCGGCGAGCACCTTCACGGAGGCATCGCTGACAGCGGCGTCGTCGTTGCGGCCGAACAGGGCGTCCAAAAGCACGGGCGTGGAATCCACCGGACCCGACAAGCGGGTCGCCGAGCCGTTCGCGGCGCTGGAAATCCCGGTCACGCCGGCAGCCTCAAGCGCGCTGGCGAGCGCCGCAGTGCGGGCGGCCAGATCGGCCGGGGCGAGTGCGGTGGGAAGCTGGCTTTCAAGCCCGTTGGCAAGCGAAACCTGGCGGGCGTGCAGCCGCGCCCAATCCGGCGAGCGCAGGTCCGAGTCGCCATCCGACCCGGTGCGCCGGCCAGCCACTCCGGTTTTCACGAAGGAAGCGATCGCCTCGGCGGCGCGACCGCACTTGAGTCCCGCGCAAACCGGAGCCAGCGCGAACGCGGCCAGGCGGCTGGACAGCAGGACGTTGCCCATGGCCTGCATCTTCGCTCCTAGCAGAGCGTCCCGCTCGCGCTTGACCGTGAAGAACTCCATGGCGCGGCGCAGCGTGACTTCCAGTTGCGGGATGTCCCAAGGCTTGGTCATGTAGCGGAAAATCCCGCCCTCGTTGACCGAGCCGATGGCCGCGTCGATGTCGGAATACGCGGTGGATAGAATCTTGATGATGTCCGGATAGTCGCCGGCGATCTTCGAGAGGAAACCCACCCCCGTCTCGTTCGGCATCCGTTGGTCGGTCACGATGATGCCGATTTCCGCGGAGTGCTGGCGGAACACCTTGAGCGCCTCGACGCCGTCCTCCGCTTCGAGAATCCTGAATTTCTCACCGAACAAACGGCGGAAATATTTGCGGGTGTTCGCCTCGTCATCCACGAAAAGGATGGCGTAGCGCTGGTAGTCATAGGCGTCGATCTCGGTGCTCATGGTGTCGATGGCAAATCTGTTGTGTTTGGGAATCTAATGGCGGGAGGGTGGTGAAATCAAGCCGGTTGGTCGAGAACGGATTCCGGCTCCGGGGAAAAGCGGGGCGCGGGAAACGCGATCCGGAACCGCGTGAACTCGGTCGGGCGGCTGTCCACCTCCACGATCGCCTTGTGCGCCTGCAGGATCTGATGGGTGATGGAAAGCCCCAGCCCCATCCCTTTGCCCACGTCCTTCGAGGTGAAGAACGGGTCGAAAATCTTCTGCAAGTCCTCCGGCGGGATGCCGATTCCGTTGTCGCGGATGCTCACCTGCCAGCCCTCGCCGGCGGCGTCGATGGAGACGTCGATGCGTCCCGGATCGCCGCCGTGGGCGGAAATCCGCATCTGGATGGCGTCGATGCTGTTCTGGAAGAAATTGATGAAAACCTGGACGAGCTGGTTCGGGTTGCCGCTGATCAGCGCGTTGTCGGGCGAGCGCAGGTTGAACTCGATCTCCTTGCCCACTTGGTGACTGACCATCCGCCGCGAGCGGCCGACGATTTCCGCCAGATCCGCGTCGCCGGTCGTCGCCTTGTCGTCGCGGGTGAACTTGCGGAGATCGATAACAATCTGTGAGACACGCTCCACGCCCTCGCGGATGTCCTTGAGGATGTCCGCATAGTCGGGCTGGTCCTTGTCGGGCATCAGCTTGGTGAAAGTCTCCAACGCGTGCAGTCCGGCGTTGGCGTAGTTCAGCGGGTTGTTGATCTCATGGATGATCCCGGCGCTCATCCGGCCGAGGGCTGACAGTTTTTCATTCCGCACCATCATCACCTCGTTCTCCTTGATCTGGTCGAGCGCGGAATGGAGTTCCGTGTTGAGATCCACCATCTCGCGGCGGATGCGGGCCATCGCGATCTGGTTCTCCAGGCGCAGCGCCAGCTCGGCGGTGGAGAACGGCTTGGTCAGGAAATCGTTGGCTCCGGCCCGCAGCGCGCTGAGTTTGGTGGCCTCGTCGGCGCGCGCGGTTAGAATGATGACCGCCATCCCGCGGGTCATGTGGTTTTCCCGGATGCGCTGGCAGACTTCCACGCCGTCCATCTCGGGCATCATGTGGTCGAGCAGCGCCAGCTGCGGCCGGCGCAGGCGCGCCAGTTCCAGCGCTTCCGCTCCGTCGGAGGCTTCGATGACATCGACGTCCTCAAGCTGCATCCTCAGGAATCGGCGGATGTCGGGCTCGTCGTCGGCGATCAATACCAGCGGCCGCGCGCCGCTCGGGCGGGTGCCGATCATTGGCGGCGCGGCCGGTCCGGAATGCTGGATCGGGGTGATCGCGCGGGGAGCCATTTTGCCCGGAATCGAGAGCGCCGCGCGGCGATGGAGATCGGCGATGTTGCCGCCGTCTTTCAAGGGACTGTCCTCCTCTACCAGACTGAAAGCCTCCACCCCGGCGGCCTCGGCGGGAAGGTCGATGATGAAGGTGGTGCCATGGCCGATGTGGCTTTTCACGTTCACCTCGCCCTCCATCGCCTCGGTGAGACTGCGGACGAGAGCCAGTCCGATGCCCGCGCCCCGGAACTTGCGGGTGGACGAGGTGTCCACCTGCCAGAAACGCTCGAAAATCCGCGGCAAAACCTCGGGAGGAATCCCCACCCCGGTGTCCTCGACGGTGAGCCGCAGGCGGCCTTCCGCGACATTCACCTTGACCTCGATGGTGCCGCTCGAGGGCGTGAACTTGATCGCGTTGATGACCAGGTTGAGAAGGATCTTATCGAACTTGTCGCGATCCAACAGAACGCCGTCACTGTCGGTCTTGCAGTCCCACAGCAATGCCACGCGGTCCTGCTCGGCGAGATGCCGGACCGAGCGGAGCAGCCCGTCGAGGTGCGCCGCGATCGGGGTGGGCTGGCGGTTGATGTCGGCATGGCCGGTGTCGAAACGGACGAGATCGAGCAGGTCGTCGATGAGCTTGAGCAGGCGCAAGCCGTTCTGGCCTAACATCGACGTCATTTCATGGATCGTCGGGTCGGTCGATTGCTTGCCAAGGACGGTCTTCAACCGCTCGGTGATGCCGAGCATGATCGTCAGCGGGGTCCGGAGCTCGTGGCTGATGTTGGCGAAGAAGCGGGTTTTCGCCTCATCGAGCTCGCTCAACCGGCGGTTCTGGGCTTCGAGCAATTCCCGCGATTTCTCGACCTCCATGCGCAGGCGGAATTCGCTGAAACGAAGACGTTCGTAGAAATAGCTGCCGGCAAAAACGAAGATGGCGGTCACGAAGAGGAAGAAGGAATTGCCGAAAAGCACGCGGAAATCCGGTGTCACGCTTGAGACGGCAACCGCCACGGCGTAGCTGGCGAAGCACAGCCCGACCATGGTGAACGCGTCCCAAAATCTCCATCGCATGATGAGCGACGCGCCGACGAGCACGAGATTCAGGCCCGCGTAGTAGCTCGAATTGCCGCCATCCGTGACGGCGATCATGGCTGAAATCCCGAGCATGGGCAGCACCGCGCTGCCTTGCGAAAGCAGGTTCGCCGCGCGTGGGGAACGGACCTGGCCAAGCGACCAGAAGATGATGCCGACCAGCAGCGCGCAGATTACGCGGATGAGCAGGAAGATCACCGCCTTGTCCGGGACGAGCAGCCAGTCGAGCGAGGCGGCGGCCATCATGAACACGCCGGAGAACACGGCGGTGCGGCGGGCGTTGCCTAGCGCGACGCCATCCTCGTAATCGCGGAACGCCTGCCGGAGCTCGGCCTCGTCGTCCTGCGGGTTGACGGCGGTTTCAGCCATTGGCGAGTTCGATTTCAAGGAACAGATTCACCCCCGTGGAATCGGCGTTGATCCGGGTTTCTTTGAGATCCAAACCGTCGGGAACCAAGTCGGCCATGTCCGCTTCGTCGCGATAGATCAAGTTCCACTCCATCACATATTCCATCCAGGCCTTGCGCGGGTTGCTGGCCGCCACGTTGGTGACGATGACGATGCCGCCGGGCCGGATCATGGTGCAGAACAGCTCGACCAGGCGCTTGCAAACCCGCTGCGAGAGATAGTCGAACAAGCCCGCGCAATAGACGATGTCGTAGTTGGTGAATTCCTCGTCGCCGCCCTGGGTGGCCGACCGCAGAAGCTGGTGGACCGAGCGCTGGAAATAACGGACCTGGGTTTCGCGGCCTCCGCTCATCCGGGCTTCCTGGATGCGCTCGCGGGTGTATTCCAAGGTTTCCGGGTTGAAATCCAACAGGTCGATTTCCGCGAGGTCGCTTTCCTCGCACTCCCGCAGGAAGCGTTGCACTTCCATCGCCGGCCCGCAGGCCAGGTTGAAGACCCGGGTCCTGCCCTTGCCGACCCGGCGGGCGCACTCGGAGCGGAGTTTTTCGATCAGGAAATCGATCCGGTTGCGGTGAGCCACGACCGGCTCGGTGTTGAGCAGCGCGAAATTGAGCAGCTTGGCGAACGCGGAGGAACCCTCGTAAGGATTCCGCAGCATCATGTTCACCATTTCATAGTCGCCGGCGTATCCCAGCGGCTTGGTGTAGGTCCGGTAAAGGAACGGCGAGCACAGCACGATCGGATGCAACTCCCTGCGGACGTATGCCTTGTGAACCGAGACCTCCGCCTCGCTCACTTCCTGCGAAACCTCCTCGAAGCGCTCCATCGACGGTAAGACCTCCTCGACCACCCGGTTCTCGATTCCCGAGAAAATCTCCTGCTCCAGCTCGTCGCGCCGCCGCGTCACCGTGGTCCGGATGCCGACGTCCACGCCGGTCAGCCAGTGCTGCACCCCGGAAAGCATGCTGGAAAGGTCCGCCACCACCAGTTTGAACGGGTCCTGCACCTGGTTGGCGGACTTCCACTCGCCCATGAAATTGGCGAACTGCCCGCACAGATCACCACCGCCGCCCGGCGTCGAGCCGCCCGTGACGCTGGAGAGGAAATCCACCTCCACCCAGCCCTCGTCGAGCATCGCCTCGCAGACCAAGACGATGCCGGTGTTGAGCAAATTGCTGACCACCGCCTTCCCGTGATAAAGCAAACGCCGGGATGCCATGATCCGGAAATCCGACAAGACCTCCGACAGCTGGAGGATACTGTAGGGATTGTAAACCTCGAAAACGACGGAATACCGCTTGATCCTCAAAAGGTTGGCTGTCAACTCCGTGCCTTGGCTATTCCGGCAGGTGATGACGCTTTGGGATGATTCGCTTGTTAAATCCATTCTCAGAGGTGCTAGCTTCAGTAGATTGGACAGTTCGCCGACGGTTCCGCAAGCGCCCAGAATTTTTTTTAGGACAACTTGATTATCCACTTTCCCCGGAGGGAATTCCTCAAGCTTCCCGCCGTTTCCGGACCGCCGCGGCAAGACCATCGAGCGTTTCCACCGTGTCGTTCCAGCCGATGCAGGCGTCCGTCACGGACTGCCCGCGCGTCAGAGTTTTCAAGTCCTTGGCCAGCTTCTGGTTCCCTTCGACGAGATTGGACTCGATCATCACCGAGGTGATCACCTTGCACCCGGCGGCGATCTGGCTGGCGACGTTGCGGGCGACCATCGGCTGGTTGCGGTAATCCTTCATCGAGTTGCCGTGGGAGCAGTCGATCATCACGGACTCGGTCAAATTTTGCTCGCGCAGCATCGTCGCGGCGGCGTCCACCTCGGGCTTTTCGTAGTTCGGCCCGGTTTTCCCGCCGCGCAGGATCAGGTGGCAGGACTCGTTTCCCGCGGTGGAAACGATCGCGGAGACGCCTTGCTTGGTCACCGAGAGAAAATGGTGCGGCATCGAGGACGACTGGATCGCATCGAGCGCGATCTGGATCGAGCCCCCGGTGCCGTTTTTGAAACCGACCGGCATCGAGAGCCCGGACGCGAGTTCCCGGTGGATCTGCGACTCCGTGGTGCGCGCGCCGATGGCACCCCACGCGATCATGTCGGCGATGTATTGCGGGGAAATCGTGTCGAGAAACTCGGTCCCGGCCGGCACTCCCATGTTCGCCAAATCCAGCAAAAGCCCGCGTGCGACCCGCAGTCCCCGGTTGATGTCGAACGAGTCATCGAGATTCGGATCATTGATCAAGCCCTTCCAGCCCACCGTCGTCCGGGGCTTTTCGAAATAGACCCGCATGATCACGAAAACGTCCTTTTCGAGCCGTTTCGCCTCGTCCTTCAACTTCGCGGCATATTCGAGAGCGGCCGCCGGATCATGGATCGAGCACGGCCCGACAATCGCCAGCAAGCGGTCGTCCTCACCCCGCAGGATCGCATCCGCCTGGGAGCGCGCGCTGGCGACCAACTCGGAAGCCTGCTCGGTGAGAGGAAGATAATAGGCCAGAACCGCCGGGGAAATAAGCGGGTTCAAGCCTGTGATTCGAAGGTCATCGGTGCGGTGGCGTGTCACTGCGGAAATCGATGACCTTGGAACGCCAGCTAGGCAAGGCACAAGTTTCGACCGCCGCCATTCTTTGAAGAGACGCGCCTTGCCGGTCCACCGCGTTCCTGATTGCTTGTCTTCCCGATGAAAAATCTCCTGCTCAGCCTGTTTTTCTCCCTCCCCATACTGGCCGGCGAACTGGACCCCGCCGCCGTAAGCAAGGTGGCCGCCGACAAGTTC
>JBFZFJ010000124.1:0-5932 GCA_041306405.1 Verrucomicrobiales bacterium
GAGAAACAATCGCGCCAGTCGGCGGTTGGCAAGCCACAAGCCGGACAACTCCAAGGATTTCCTCGATTCTGGCTTGTCGTTAATCCGCCGCGCGTCTAAGCACACACTCGTCATGCCAATCGCAACTCCCGCACAATATCGCGCCATGTTGGACGCCGCCCAAAAGGGTGGCTACGCCTATCCCGCCATCAACGTCACCTCGCTGCCCACCATCAACGGTGCGCTGCGCGCGTTTTCCGAAATGAAATCCGACGGAATCATCCAGGTTTCCACCGGCGGCGGCGAGTTCGCATCCGGCACCTCGGTGAAAGACGCCGCCTTCGGAGCCATCGTGCTTGCCGAGGCCTGCCACCTGCTCGCGGAAAAACACAACGTCCTCATCGCCCTCCACACCGACCACTGCCATCCCGCCAAGGTCGATGGCTTCCTCAAGCCGCTGCTCGAAGCCTCCCGCAAGCGCATTGCCGAAGGCAAAGGCCCGCTGTTCCAATCCCACATGTTCGACGGCTCGGTGGTTGACCTGAAGGAAAACCTCGAAATTTCCAAAGCCCTCCTCAAGGAATGCGCCGATCTCGGCATCATCCTTGAAGTCGAAGCCGGCTGCGTCGGCGGTGAGGAAGACGGCCACGACACTTCAGGTCTCCCGATTGAAAAACTCTACACCACGCCCGAAGACATGGTGGAGGTTTACGAAGCGCTCCAGCCGATCGGCCGCTTCCTGTTCGCCGCCACCTTCGGCAACGTCCACGGTTCCTACAAGCCCGGCGCGGTGAAGCTCAAGCCCACCATCCTCCGCGACGGCCAGAAGGCGGTCATGGACAAGCACGGCGCGGCCGCGGAAATGGACCTCGTCTTCCACGGCGGATCCGGCACCTCCGAGAGCGATCTCCGCGAAACCCTCGACTACGGCGTCGTGAAAATGAACATCGACACCGACACGCAATACGCGTTCACCCGCCCGATCGTCACCCACATGTGCCAGAACATCGAAGGCGTGCTCAAGATCGACGGTGAAGTCGGCGACAAGAAGGCATACGATCCGCGCTCCTATTTGAAAAAGGGCGAACTCAGCCTTTGCGAGCGGATGAAAGAGGCTTGCGACGACCTCCGCTCCACCGGTCAGAGCATTTTCGGAAAAGTCTGATTCGTCCAACAGGGCGGCCTTGGATTTTCCGGGGCCGCCCTTTTGTTGCCCGTCCAGCGGCTTCCCATTTCCATCCATTTCATGCCCGATCCTAAAACACCCAAGGAGCACCCGCTGGCTAACATCGTCGTCAACGTGATCGTGCCGGTGCTGATCCTCAGCTACCTCAGCAAGGACCCGGACCTGCAGGCAAGACTCGGCAAAATCGCCAGACCCTGGCACATCGGCCCGCTCTGGGCGATGATCCTCGCCCTGGCGCTGCCGCTCGGCTACGGCGCCTGGTATTACCTCAAGACCCGCAAGGGCAACTTCTTCTCGGCGCTCGGCCTGATTTCCGTCCTTCTATCCGGCGGTCTGACCGTCTATCTGTGGAACAAGAACGGCACCGTGAAACCTAACGCCGGACTGCTCTTCGGCCTCAAGGAAGCGCTCATCCCGCTCGTGCTCGGAGTCGCGATCCTCTTCTCGCACCGCTCGACGACGCCGCTGATCCGCGTCTTCCTTTACAACGATTCGATCTTCGACATCCCCAAAATTGAAGACCGGATCACCGCGATTTCCGCGCAAGCCGACTACGAGCGCCTGCTCCACCGGGCCACGAAGCTTTTCGCCGCCTCCTTCTTCCTCAGCTCGCTGATGAACCTGATCCTCGCCCAATGGTTTTTCCTCGGCTTCGATGCAGGGGCTTCCGACGCGCTGGAAACCTACAACTCGATCATCGCCAAAGTCACCGGCTGGGGATTCGCGGTCATCGGCGTGCCTGTCATGATCTTCCTGTTCTTCACCCTGCGCTGCCTGCTCAAAGGCCTCGGCAACCTAACCGGAATGAAGGACGACGAGCTGATGCTCCCCCGCTGAACGAAAAAAGCAGGGCCACCCGCGGACGGGCGACCCTGCTTGATTCTGAATTCCTGCGGCTCAATCCACCAGGTTGTCCACCCGCTGCGCGAGCTCGATGTCGAGCTCCGTCACGCCGCCGGCGTCATGGGTGGTTAGTTTCAGCGTCACCTTGGTGTGCTTGATGGTAATGTCGGGATGGTGCTGCGCTTCCTCGGCGATCTCGGCGAGATCGTTCACGAAATCAATCGCATCCATGAATTCCTCGAACTCGACGGTCCGGGTGATGGCTTTTTTTTCGTAGTCCCACTCGGGGCATTTTTTCAATGCGGCGGTGAGATCGTCATTTTCAAGAAGTTCGGACATGTTTTCAATCGGGGAAATGTTCGCCCGAAGATTGCGGCGTCCGATTCGCCATTGGCAAGCCCCTTTCCACCGGTTCTTGAAAATCATCTTGCCGGACGTTGCGCCGCTGCTTGATTTGGCGTAGGTTCCCGCCATGAAAAAACTACTCACCGCACTGTTGGCAGGCCTTGCTTTTTCATCATGTGTCCCTTCCACGCCCCAGGCGCGGATCGCACAAAACCCGCAGGTCTTCGCGGCGCTTCCCAAAAAGGACCAGCGCCTCGTCGAGCAGGGACAAATCGCCCGCGGCATGTCTCCGGACGCCGTGATGCTCGCCTGGGGCTATCCGGCGCGGCGCTTCGAGGGATCGAAGGATTCCAAAAGAACCGAGCGCTGGGATTATGCCGGCTCGCAGCCGGTTTACACCTCGACCTTTTACGGCGGTTATGGGTACGGACACGGATACGGATATGGTCCTTACGGCCACCACGGGTATCCGGGCTACGGATACGGCTTCGGCCCCGAAGTCGCATACATCCCTTATCGCGTCGCATCGGTTTGGTTCGTCAATTCCCGGGTCGATTCCTGGGAGCGGCTCCGCTGAGCAATTCACCCGCACCATGTCTTGCATTTTCCCGGGCGATCGCAATCCTTCCGCCTGATCATAACGCCATGACTTCAAAATCACTTCTCGCAATCGCCGCCGCAGTCTGCGCGGCCACCCTGTTCCCCTCCTGTTCGAACCTTTCATCCGGCGGCTCCGGCCTGGCGGCCTATCACGCCTACGACCGCCCGACCCAATTGCCCGCCAGCCCTGGCAACGTCCGGGTGAAAGTCTCGCTCAGCAAGCAGCGGGTGTATGTGATGGAAGGTTCCGAAATGTTGCTCGCCATGCCGGTCTCCGTCGGCGCGCCGGGAACGACCACCCCGTCCGGAAGTTTCAGCATTTTCAACAAGGAGCACAAACACCGCGCCAACACCCACGGCTATGCTTACAGCGGAAACAACGTCAAGAAGACCATGCTCAGCAGCCGTCCTCCCGGCTGGTCGTTCAAGGGCACGCCGATGCCCTACTGGTGCGAGTTCAAACCTAACTACGGCTTCCACACCGGCTGGGTCAAGCACCAGCCCTGTACCCACGGCTGCATCCGGATGCACGAGAATCTCGCTCCGAAATTCTTCCGCCTGGTCAAAGTCGGCACGCCGGTGAACATCGCCTACTCGCAAGCCGAGGACGCTACCGTCGGCAACATCCCGCTCCCTCCGGACGCCGGCCCACTGCCTGATTACGCCGGCTCGATGTATCTCACAGACGGTTATTTCAACCAGCACACGGCGCCGAAATACGACTGATCCCGCAGGACCAAATCTCACGATTCAGCCAAAGGCCCCGCACCCCGCGGGGCCTTTTCCGTTCACCCGGCGATCAAGCGGACCGCCAACACCAGCAGCACAGTCCCAAACGCGCCGTCGATCCATCGCGCCGCCCGCTCGTAGCGCGAGCGCAGCGGATTGCATTGCAGCAGCCACGCCCACAGCGACCACAGGACGCATCCCTGTCCGACCACGATTCCCCAGATCGCGAACGCCCACCACTCCGGCCGGGCGCCTCTCAGAAACGGCGCGCACACTGCCGTCAGAAAAACCGCGGCTTTCGGATTCAGCAAATTACAAAACAGCCCCCGCACGAACGGCCGCCTTCCCGACGCATTCCTACCAGAATCCACCTTCGCTCCGGAATGCCACTCCCGGAACAAACCGCAGGCCAGCCAGAGCAGATATCCCGCAGCCAGCCAGCGCATGAACTCCCACAAAACCGGCAGCCGCTCGAAAGCTACCGCCAGCCCAGCCACCGCCAGCATCGCGTGCACCGCTAACCCACAAGCAATCCCCAGCGCCATTTCCACACCCTTACGGGCTCCACTCTGCAGCGCGGTCCGCGTCAGCAAAATCATGTCCGGCCCCGGACTGAACTGCCCCAACGCCATCACCCCCGCGAACGCCAGGAGATCGACGGCCGCGCTCATTCCTCCCCGCGTTCCCGCTTCACCGCCACCACGTAGGCCAGCACCGCCTTTTCATCCGCGGACGCCAGTCCCGCGTGGCCGATCATTTTCGGCACCGCCGTCTCCCACTCGTCGATGTCCAAATCCTGCGGCAGCTTGTATTTGTGGCACTCGCCGCAATGCAGCATGTAAACTTCGTGCCCACGTTGGATTTGCTCGAGCGATTTCCCGCTTTTTTTCGCCATCGAGGCGCTCGGATTCGGCACCTCGGCGATTCCTCCCTCCGCGGGCTCGTCACCTGCTTCGATGTTCTCGACGATGGGCGCTGGCCCCGCTCCGCCGCAGGAAATCATCAATAAAGCGCATAACACCACCGTCATCCAGTCCCGTCCGGTTCGCATGCGCGGACGCTACACGGTCGCCCCCGCCACTCAACCCCGGAAATCAACCTTCAATCTGCGGGTGAACGATTTTGACAAATCCCCCGCCGCCAATAACCTCCGCCGCATTCCAGCCCCACCGGCTTTTCCACAACGATCCATTCATGAACACACTCCGCACCTTCACCACCGGCTCTGGCGCACAGGGAAATTTCCACTCGCTCCCCGCCCTCGCCGAACAAGGCTTCCCGAATCTCTCGAAATTGCCGGTCTCGATCCGCATCGTTCTCGAATCCCTCCTCCGCAACAACGACGGGCTGAAAGTCTCGGAAAAGGACATCACCAACCTCGCCAACTACAACGCCAAGGCCCCCGGCGACTATGAAATCCCCTTCGTCGTCGCCCGCATCGTGCTCCAGGATTTCACCGGCGTGCCTCTCCTCGTCGATCTCGCCGCCATGCGCTCCGCCGTCGACGGCATGGGCAAGGACGCGAAAATGATCGAACCGCTCGTCCCCGTCGATCTCGTCGTGGACCACTCCGTGCAAGTCGATTACGCCGGCGGCCCTGACTCGCTCGAAAAAAACCTCGACCTCGAATTCCACCGCAACCGCGAGCGCTACGAGTTCCTCAAATGGGGCGAACAAGCCTTCGACACCTTCAAGGTCGTCCCTCCCGGCATCGGCATCGTCCACCAGGTGAACCTCGAATACCTCGCCAAGTGCGTGCTTGAGAAAAACGGCGTGTTCTATCCGGACACCCTGGTAGGCACTGACTCCCACACCACCATGATCAACGGCCTCGGCGTCGTCGGCTGGGGCGTGGGCGGCATCGAAGCGGAGGCCGGCATGCTCGGCCAACCCGTCACCTTCCTCGTTCCCGAAGTCGTCGGCGTCTATCTCACCGGCGCACTCAACACCGGCGTCACCGCCACCGACCTCGTCCTGCTCGTCACCGAAGTCCTCCGTAAAACCAAAGTCGTCGGAAAATTCGTCGAATTCTTCGGCCCCGGCGCCAAAGCCCTCAGCCTCCCCGACCGCGCCACCATCGCCAACATGGCACCCGAATACGGCGCGACCATGGGCTTCTTCGGCATCGACGAAATCACCACCGGCTACCTCGCCGGCACCGGCCGCCCTGCCGAACTCGTCACCACCGTCGAGAACTACTACAAGGCCCAAAGCCTCTGGGGCATCCCGACCGACCGAGACGCCCTCGAA
>JBFZFJ010000125.1:0-18094 GCA_041306405.1 Verrucomicrobiales bacterium
GCCGCTTTGGACGCGGCATAAGCGGTTTGGCCGGCCGCTGGATGAAGCGCGGAATAACTGGAAATGAAAACGACGTGACCATGTCCCTGTCGGATCATTCCAGGTAAGACTGCAGCCGCGCAATCCGCAGCGCCTTGATAGTTCACCGCGAGAACCTCGTTCCACTGATTTTCCCGCATGCGGCCCAAAGGAGCATCCCGGATGATCCCAGCAGCACACACGAGCAAATCAAGCGGCCTAGACTCAAAGTAGCTTCCAATGGCTGCTGCGTCAGTCACATCAAGTGCGTTGCGATCCGGTGCCCCAACTTCCCAGCCGGACTCTGCGAAAACCGCTGCGAGCGCTTTTCCCAAACCACCTCCGGCTCCTGTGATGACCAAGTGTTTCACGTGCGCCGATGGTGCGACGGTTCGCTTGAGTCCCGCAAGTTCGACGATTTTCAAAAACACGGGGAAATGCTGGGAATAACATCGGAACGGATGGGCGAAACCCTCTTGGACTTCAAAAGGCAGGAGGTCATTCCGGTTTTATACAGCGCCGTGCCCAGTTTGTTCGTGCCGTGGAACCCGCATGGTTACGCTGGGGAACAAGCAATTTCCCGGTTTGTTCACACTATGAAGAAGAAGATCTTATAAGTTCAAAAATGAAGAAATCATCAAGAAGAGAAGGGAGGAAATTGTGCGGGTTGATCCTGTTCGAGTAGCTTCGTGAACAGATGATCCTTCAAGAAAGAAGCCTCCCAGCAAAACGCTGGGAGGCTTTGAATGGTCGGGTTGGAGTCGGGGTCGCGAGGGGAACTCCGGAGGCTCAGAGCAGCATCAGGGCAGGTTGTTCGATGAGCTTCTTGACCTCGGATAGAAACTGGGCGGCGACCGCGCCATCGACGACGCGGTGATCGCAGGAGAGTCCCAGATTCATGCGGAGGCCGGGGACGATCTGGCCGTTTTTGACGACGGGTTTTTCGAGGGCGGCACCGACGGATAGGATGGCGGCTTGCGGTGGGTTGACGATCGCGTCGAAGGATTCGATCCCCCAGGCACCGAGATTGGAAACGGTGATGGTGCCGCCGTCGAATTCATCGGGTTTGAGCTTCTTGTCCTTGGCGCGGATGGCGAAGTCCTTGACAGCGCGGGAAATGGCGAGGAGCGATTTGGACTCGGCTTGTTTGATGACCGGAGTGACCAGGCCGTCTTCGACCGCGATGGCGACGGACAGGCCGACGTGTTTGTATTTCACGATGTGGTCGCCGGCGAAGGAGGCGTTGACGGCCGGCACCGTTTCGGCGGCGTTGATGACGGCTTTGAGAATGAAGTCGTTGACGGAGTATTTGTTGCCGTGGGTTTTTCCCGCCTGTTCATTCACCTGCGCCCGCAGCGCCATCAGAGGCGCGGCGTCCACCTCGACGTGCAGATAGAAATGGGGGATGGTGGTCTTGGAAGTGAGCAGGCGCGAGGCGATGATTTTGCGCATCGAGCTGAGCTGGATGATTTCGTCGCCCTCCTTGGCTGCTGGAACAATGGCCTGGGGTGCGGTGGCCGGGACGGGGGCGGGAGCGGCCGCTTTGGATTTGATAGATGCTGCGAGAGCGGCTGCGGCGGAGGCTTCGGACGAGGGGGCGGCGGCAGCGGTTTTGACGGGAGAGGCGGCGGCTTGGATGTCTTCTGCGACGATGCGGCCGGCGGGGCCCGAACCGGTGATGGTGGAAAGGTCCACACCGAGATCGGCGGCGACCTTGCGGGCGAGCGGCGACGCCTTGACGCGGTCTCCGCTGGCAGGAACTGGTGGTGCGGGAGCGGCAGGCTTTGATGCGGGAGCCACGCTGGCAGGAGCGACAACGGCGGCCGCTGCGGCTTGAGGAGCTGGCGTGTGGACCGCTTCGGAATCTCCATTGAGCACGGCGAGAACTCCACCGATCGGGGCCTTTTCTCCTTCTTGGATCAGGATTTCGGTGATGACGCCGTCATCGAATGCTTCCATTTCCATGGTCGCTTTGTCGGTTTCGATTTCGGCGAGGATGTCACCGATTTCGACAGAGTCGCCGACTTGTTTGTGCCATTTGACGAGGGTGCCCTCGGTCATGGTATCCGAGAGTTTGGGCATTTCGATGTTCACAGACATGGTGTTGATAGGTGGTGGAGTCGGGGTGAGAATGGGAAAATGTCAGGGCATTTCCAGTCTTTTTACGAAAACAAAAAGCGCGGGGAGTTCAGGACTCCTCCGCGCTTTGAAAATGATCCAGTGACCGGATTAGGGTTTGACGACGACCGGACCGAGCGGGAGCGGCTTCATCGTTGGAATCAGGCCGATGTTTGGGCTGCCGACAGAGCCTTGGGCGCTGGCCAACCGCATGGTGGATTCCGAAGTGGTGCCGCAGCAGTCCTTTTTCGGGCAGTAGAAACGGGCGCATTGTCCGCAAGGGATACGGACTTTTTTCGTGACGGTTTTGTAACGAGGCACTTTTTCCTCGATGGTTTGGACCATTCCGCCCTTACCACTTTTGGAATCGCCCGGAGTGACCACTTGTTTGGTGACGATGTCGTAACCGCAGGTTTTGACTTGGCGGGTCTCGGTGCGGTAGCCGGCGGTTTGGCTGCTGCCAGTGCCGAACATCGAGCAGCACGAGGAGAAGCCGAGTGAAACGGCGGCGAGGGAAACGAGTAGGAGCAGGTTTTTCATGGTGATTAATGGATTGAGGAAATGAGGCAAATTTACAGGCAGCAGCACGAGGTGAGGCTGAGAGCCAGAGCAGCGGCAGTGATGATGATTGTAAAACGGGTGAACATAGCGGTTATGCTAGGAACGGGAGCGGGCTTGGCAACCAAAAAGACCGATCGGATTTGAGCATCTTTCGAATTCAGATATGCCGAATCAAGCCAAGGTCAGGACTTTGTCCACAATCCGTCGAGGATTTGGAAGTTGTTCATGCTCAATGTGTGGTGAATAAATCGCGGGGGCGTCGATCGAGCAGACGCGCTTGATTGGGGCGTCAAGGTAGTCGAATGCGTGTTCCTGGATCAGCATGGCGACCATCGCTGAGACTCCGCCGAAGGGCTTGGACTCATCAACGAGGACGACGCGGTTGGTTTTCATCACTGATTTGAGAATGGCGTCCTGATCGAGCGGGCGGATTGAGCGGAGGTCGAGGACCTCGGCGTTGATGCCGTGTTCGCTTTGGAGGATTTCGGCGGCGGCCAAGGAGTGAATGACGGAACGGCCGTGGGCGATGAGTGAGACGTCCGAGCCCTCGCGTTTGATGTCGGCGAGGCCGAGTGGAATCACGAAATCTCCATCGGCAGCGTCCGGAACTTCGCCGGTGGTGCCGTAGAGCAGGGTGTTTTCCATGACATAGACCGGGTCGTTGTCGCGGATGGCGGCTTTGATCAGGCCTTTGACGTCGGCCGGGGTGGCGGGCGCGCAGACTTTCAAACCGGGGAATGCGGCGAACAATCCTTCCGGAATGTGCGAGTGGGTGGCACCGACCCCGGTGCCTCCGTTGGCCGGGCCGCGGACGACGATCGGGCAATTGCACAAACCGCCGGACATGTAGCGGACGCAGGCGGCGTTGCTGACGAGTTGGTCGAAGGCCACGGAATGGAACGACCAGAACATCAATTCCATCACCGGACGAACGCCGAGCATCGAGGCGCCGATGCCCATGCCGATGAAGCCGGCTTCGGAAATCGGGGTATCGACGACGCGTTTGTCGCCCCATTTTTTCCAGAGGCCCTCGGTGACTTTGTAAGCGCCGTTGTATTGGGCGACTTCCTCGCCCATCAGGACGACGTTCGGATCGCGGGCGAGTTCTTCATCAAGGCCCTCGCGGAGGGCCTCTCGGTAAGTGAGAATACGGGACATAGATGGGGTAATGGATGAAAATTTATGAAGCTCTGTGGTTCCAGTAGCCGGGTTTGCGTGAAGTATGGGCGATGGCGAAAATTTCGATCTGATCTTCCTTAAAACGAAATACCAAGTGGTATGGGAAAACGTCGTTTTTACAGAAGCGATATTGGTTTTGTTGAAGGCGGTAAATCAGCGGATTGGCCATTGCTCGCGAAATCGCGTTTTCGACGGCTGTGATGAAATGCTGTGCGACTTCTTCATTTCGTTGTTGGTAATATTGAATCGCTTCCTCCAGTTCGACGCGTGCATCCGGTTCAAAGCGAAAAGTCATAGATCGTGCTTATTGCGGAGTTCGGCGATCACGGTCGGACCATCCAGAAGTTGGACTTGGCCGGAATCAACCTGACGAATTCTGCGAAGAATCTCAATATTCCAAGCGGCACGGATCTCTGGATCGGACAGCTCGTCAAGCTCGTGAAGCCGATCGAGCAGCGCGGCGCGCTCGGTGGGATTGAGCTTGGCGGCTTCGGCTTCCAATTGATCGAGGGTCAGTGCCATGGTGAAAAGTAATGGATTTTCGGAATGGATCAATCGTTGAAGAAATGGCGGCCGATTTGGGACGCCGGCGTGTTGTGGTCGGTTTCCCAGTAAACATCGGTGCTGATGTCCGCGATCGTCGGGGCGGGCGATTCTTCGGCGAATTTCACGGAAGCGGCGGCCTCGTCGGCTGCGGCTTTGTTGATGGCGGTCGCGCTTTCCTCGGTCAAAACGCCCTCTTCGATGAGACGGCGGCGGAACACGGCGATGGGATCATGGTTCTGTTTGTAGTTCTCGATCTCCTCGGGCGTCCGGTATTTCTTGTGGTTCGCGTCCGCGATGCTGTGGCCGTAGTAGCGGTAGGTGTCGATTTCCAAGACCGTCGGCTTGTGCTGTTTGCGGGCTCGCTCCATGGCGATGTGGGTCTTGGCGCGGACCTCGTAGATGTCCGAGCCGTCGATCACGTCCCATTCGATGGCGTAGGCTTCGGCGCGTTGGGCGAGGCAGCCGCTGTAGGCGGACGAACGTTTTTGCGAGGTTCCCATCGAGTAGCCGTTGTTTTCGATGACGTAAACGACGGGGATTCCGAACAGGGCGGCGATGTTCAGCGATTCATGGAAGGCGCCTTGATTGACCGCACCGTCGCCGAGGTAGCAAAGGCAGCAGCCTTCTTTACCAAGGTATTTCAGGCCGTAGGCAAGGCCGAGGCCGAGTGGAGTCTGGCCGGCGACAATTCCGTGGCCGCCCCAGAAGTTCTTGTCGGGAGCGAAGAAATGCATCGAGCCGCCTTTGCCTTTCGAGCAGCCGGTTTGCTTGCCATACATTTCCGCCATGCACTCGTTCATGCCCATGCCGACGGCCAGCGCGTGGCCGTGGTCGCGGTAGGCGGTGATGAAATGGTCGTCCGCGCCGCCGAGGGAAATCGTCCCGACGGCCACCGCTTCCTGGCCGATGTAGAGGTGGAGGAAGCCGCCGATTTTTCCGGCTTGGTAGTATTTCAGGCCGGCCTGCTCGAATCTGCGGATCCGAACCATTTGCGAGAAGAGCTCGATTTTCCGCTCGGTCGTGAGCGCTTGGTTGATGGGCGAGTTGGCGAAATCGAGTTTGGTAGGACTGGCGCTGGTCATGGTGGCTTGAGAAATGGTAAGAAGGCTGATCGCTTACTTGGTGGCAAGAACGTCGCGCACCGGAACGGAGAATTTAGGAAGCCGGACTTGGGCGACAGCAAAGATGGCGGTGAATAGCAGGTTGGCGGCGGTCAGGTTCCGCAGGAAAACCCAGGAGGGGATTTGGCTGCCGAGCGGGCCGGCCCAGACGGATTGGTAGAGGCCTTCAAGATTCTTGGCGTAGAGAGGGTCGGTGATCCAAGCGGCACCGCAGGTGATGAGGTGGAAGGCGAGAGAGGAGGCTGCGGAGCCGAGAAGGAGCGTGGGGAGGCTCCGGTTGGCGAGTGCCTTGCCAATGAAGAAAATGGCGAGCAGGGCGAGGCTGGTGCTCGCGAAATCGAGCGGATTGGCGGTGTGGCCGACGCCGAGCGGGAAAGTCACCGCCCAGACGCCGAGCGGAATGGCAAACCCGCGCCAACCGGGGGCGAGCAGGGCACCGCAGAAAAACAACGCGGCGAGCGGTTGGAAATTCGGTTGGGACTCGGGAAGCACGCTCCCCAGCACACGAAACGCGATGATGAGTCCGACGATAAGGCAGAGCGGGAGATAGCGGTGCATGACGGTCGAAGAATTGTGGATTTTTCGGAGCGCGGCTAGACCAAAATCTTGGTTTGGATGAGGTTTTTTCATTCCCGTGATGTCGGGCGACCCCGAGTGAAATTGTTCCACGTGGAACGCCGCTGTTTCCGAGCTTGAGCCTAGGCGGGGAAGCACTATGTTGCGCGTCCCGCGATGTTTCGATACCCCAAGTGCTACGATGTGATTGTGATTGGTGCCGGCCATGCCGGCGTCGAAGCCGCGATGGCCGCCGCCCGGCTGGGCGCGGAAGTGGCCGTGCTCACCCAGAATCTGGACACCATCGGCCAGATGTCGTGCAACCCGGCGATCGGCGGGCTCGCCAAGGGCCACATGGTTCGCGAGATCGACGCGCTCGGTGGAATCATGGGATTGAACACCGACGCCACCGGAATCCAGTGGCGGATGTTGAATGCCTCGAAAGGCCCGTCGGTGAGGGCACCCCGCGCCCAATGCGACAAGAAAGCCTACCAATTCCGGATGAAGCGCGAGCTCGAGGCGATGCCCGGGGTGGAAATCCACCAAGGCAACGTGGCCGACCTTCTGGTGGAAAATGACCGGATCACCGGAGTCGCGACTTCACTCGGGATGCAGATCTCCGGAAAATCGGTGATCCTCAGCGCCGGGACTTTCATGGGCGGGCTGATGCACGTCGGCTTGAAGAACGAAAAGGGCGGACGGATGGGGGACGCGACGTCCAATGTTTCCGAGGCCCTCAAGCGCCTCGGCTTCGAGGTCGAACGTTTCAAGACCGGCACGCCTTGCCGGTTGAATGGCCGCTCCATCGATTTCTCCCGCTGCGAGCGCCAGGAAGGCGATACACCCGTGCCGAAGTTCAGCTTCATGGCGGACACCCTGCAAAAGGGCAACGACGACATCTTCACGCTCAACCCGTGGGGCGACCGGCTGTTCCACGTGGAACAAATGCCCTGCTGGATCACCTACACGAACCCCGCCACTCACGCGGTGATCGCCGCAAATCTCCACCAGTCGCCGATGTATTGCGGGGTGATCGAGGGGGTTGGCCCGCGCTATTGCCCGTCGATCGAGGATAAGGTCGTGCGTTTCGCGGAAAAGGAGCGGCATCAAGTGTTTCTCGAACCGGAAGGTCGCCACACGCTGGAATACTACGTGAATGGCGTTTCCACCTCGCTGCCCTACGAGGTGCAGCTGGAATTCCTGCGCACCATCGTCGGCTTGGAGAAATGCGAGATTCTCCGTCCCGGCTACGCGGTCGAGTATGACTACTGCCCGCCCACCCAGCTGCGGCCGACTTTGGAAACGAAGCGGGTCGAGGGCCTCTATTTCGCAGGCCAGATCAACGGCACCTCCGGCTACGAGGAAGCGGCAGGGCAGGGGCTTATCGCCGGAGCGAACGCCGCCCTCAAGGCGCTCGGAAAACCCGAGTTCATGCTCGGCCGCGATGAAGCTTATCTCGGCGTGATGGTCGATGACCTGGTCACCCGCGGCTGCACCGAGCCTTACCGGATGTTCACCAGCCGGGCCGAATACCGCCTGCTGCTGCGCCAGGACAACGCCGACATCCGGCTCACCCCGAAGGCTGCCGCGATTGGTCTGGCGAGTGGGGAACGAGTCCGCCGGGTTCAGGAAAAACTCGTGGGCTTGGAGAAAGCCGAGTCTTTCATGCGCCAGGCGGTGCACGAAGGCGTCAAGCTCGACCAATGGTTCCGCCGCAGCGAAAACTCATGGGAAACCTTGCCCGAATCGTTGCTCGCGGAGTTCCAGACCGATCTCTGGCCCTTGATTGAGACGAATTTCAAATACGAAGGCCACCTCGGCCGCCAGCAAACCCAGATCGACCGCATGTCGCGGCAGGAAGGAAAACGCCTTCCCGAAGACCTCGATTATTCCACCATCCACGGCTTGAAAAAGGAAGCTCAAGTCCGTTTTACCGAGATCCGCCCCGCCACCCTCGGCCAGGCAGGGCGCATTCCGGGCATTACCCCTGCGGACCTTGCGATGCTGCTGGTCTGGCTGGAAAAGCTCGGCCGCGAGGAAATCACTGCCACTGCTGAGGAAGCATGACCCCCCGGATCGATCTTCCCATCCGCGCCGCCAAGGAGACTGCCGCCGCCCACGGGATTGTTCCGGACCGCTGTGAAATCCTGCAAAATGGCAGCACCCTCGTTCTCCGGCTCTCGGAAACGCTCGTCGCCCGTGTAGTGACCGATCTCGATGGCCCGCGCCAGGGCGGCGAGTGGTTTGCGCGTGAAAACGCTGTCGCCCAGCACCTTGCGAGTCACGGAGCACCGGTCATCCCCCTTCATCCGGGAATTCCGCCCGGTCCACACGAGCATCTGGGCTACACGCTCAACTTCTGGCAATACGTCACCGCCATCGACGCCGAGGCAGATCCTGCGGCCATCGGAAAAGCGCTCCATCACTGTCACGCACTCCTGCGATCCTTTACCGGGCAGCTTCCAAAACTCGCCATCCTCATCGAGAGCCTGGCGTTGCTGGAAACCCTCCAGCAACGCGGGCTTTTCCCTCCGTCCACGCTGCGGTTGCTGGAAAAGCATCTCATCTGCTCGATAACCGTGCTCGGCACCTTTCCGCTCCAACCGCTTCACGGTGACGCCCATCCCGGCAACCTGATGAACACCACGCTCGGCCTGTTGTGGACGGATTGGGAGGATACCTTTCTCGGCCCCGTCGAGTGGGACCTCGCCTCCATCATCTGGAACGCCCGCATCCTCGACGAAGATCATTCAACCGCCGACCAGATCCTGGAAGCCTATCACCAAGCCGGTGGCCAGATCGACCTGACTGCACTCCATCACAGTCTCATCGCCCGCGCTGCGGTGATGAGCGCGTGGTATCCCGTGCTCTACCCCGACCCGTCCCCCGAGCGGCAATTCAAGCTCCAACGACGCCTCGACTGGCTGGAAAACGTGGCAAATTGACCGTGGCCGCCGGGATTCAGGTGAATCCGGAAGACGTGATGAAAGCTTGTAAGTTTTTTAAAATCAATCGATTGGGAGATCAACCGATCAGCGCCTTCGTGGCGCATGCTCTCTCAGTTCGCGACGATGTTGAAGATCTTGCCGGGGATGAAAATGACTTTGCGGACGGTCTTGCCTTCGAGGTGCTCGGCGACTTTGGCGCTGGCGAAGGCGGCGGTTTTGGCGGCTTCTTCGTCGGCGTCCTTGGAGATCATGAAACGGTCGCGGAGCTTGCCGTTTACTTGGACGACGAGTTCGATTTCGTTGCGGATGAGGGCTTCCGGATCGAAGGACGGCCAGGGAGTTTCGGAGAGAAGAGAAGCGCGGCGGCCGGTGATCGCCGCCATGCGGGCGTGGATTTCCTCGGTGAGGTGCGGGGCGAAGGGATTGAGGACGGTGAGCAGCTGGGTGAACTCTTTCAATGGCACGACGTCCGCTTGGGTGAAAGCATTGGTGCAAATCATCATCTGTGAGATGGCGGTGTTGAAACTGAGTTTCTCGATGTCCTCGGCGACTTTCTTGATCGTTTCGTGGACGACGCGGAGCAGCGTCTTATCGGTGCACGGCACATCTTGGACTTTCGACGAGAGTTTCCATTCGGTTTCCTGCTCTTCGAACGCGACGCGCCAGACGCGGGCGAGGAAGCGGGAGACGCCTTCGACACCTTTCATCTGCCACGGCTTCACTTGTTCGAGTGGGCCCATGAACATTTCGTAGAGGCGCAGTGCGTCGGCGCCGTATTCGGAAACGACGTCGTCCGGGTTGACCACGTTGCCGCGCGACTTGGACATTTTCTGGCCGTCTTCGCCGAGGATGAGGCCTTGGTTGACGAGTTTTTGAAATGGCTCCGGCGTGCGGACGTGGCCGAGGTCGAACAAGACCTTGTGCCAGAACCGGGCGTAAAGCAGGTGGAGGACGGCGTGCTCGGTGCCGCCGACGTAGAGATCGACCATGCCCGGCTTGTCGCTGGTCCAGTAGTTTTCCGCCTCGCGGGAAATGAAGCGTCCGGTGTTTTTCGGGTCGCAGTAGCGGAGATAATACCAGCACGAGCCGGCCCATTGCGGCATGGTGTTAGTTTCGCGGAGGGAGCCGTCCGGGAGGTGAACCCAATCGGTGGCTTTGGTGAGGATCGGCTCCGGAGTACCGCTCGGTTTGTAATCGTCGAGTGGCGGCGCGAGCAGCGGTAGCTCGCTTTCGGAAATCGCATGGTGGTGGCCGTCTTTCCAAACGATCGGGAACGGCTCGCCCCAGTAGCGCTGGCGGGAGAACAGCCAGTCGCGGAGCTTGAACTGGATGCGGCGCTGGCCGATGGCTTTTTCCTCCAGCCAATCGATCATTTTCGCCTTGGCCGCGGCGGTGGGGAGGCCGTCGAGGAAGCCGGAATTGATGGCGGTGCCGGTTTCGGTGAAAGCGGACTGTAGCGGCGGTCTGTCGCTGGTTTCCTCGCTTGACGCCAGACGGTCACAGACCGCCGCTACAACTTGGACGATCGGCAAATCGAAGCGTTTCGCGAATTCCCAGTCCCGCTCGTCGTGCGCGGGCACGGCCATGATCGCGCCGGTGCCGTAGCCCATCATCACGTAGTCGGCGATCCAGACGGGGATTGGCTCGCCGTTCACCGGATTAGTCGCGAAGGCACCGGTGAAGACGCCGGACTTGTCCTTGTTGAGGTCGCCGCGGTCCATGTCGGACTTGGAGGAGCAGGCTTTTTGATAGGCTTCGACGGCGGCTTTTTGTCCAGCGGTGGTGATTTCCGGGACGAGCGGGTGTTCGGGGGCGATGACCATGTAGGTCGCGCCGAAAAGGGTGTCCGGGCGGGTGGTGAAGACCTCAATCTCAAATTTGAGATCTGAAATTTCAAATTTCACCGAAGCGCCTTCGCTGCGGCCGATCCAGTTTTTCTGGAGCAGTTTGATGCCTTCCGGCCAGTCGAGCGTGTCGAGTTCGTCGATGAGTCGCTGGGAATATTTCGTGATCCGCAGCATCCACTGGCGGAGTGGGCGGCGCTCGACGGTGTGGCCTTTGGATTTCCACTCTTCGACTTCTTCGTTAGCGAGCACGGTGCCGAGGTCGGGCGACCACCAGACGGGCGTGTTGGCGACGAAGGCGAGGCGGACGTCGTCGATCTGGTCGCGGGTCCAGCCTTTCGCTTCAAGTTCGGTGACCGGCTTGGCCTTGTTTTCCACCTCGCAGAAATACGAACCGTAAAGCTGGAGGAAAATCCACTGCGTCCAGCGGACGTATTCCGGGTCGGTGGTGGCGATTTCCCGGTCCCAGTCGTAGGCGAAACCCAGCGACTTCAACTGCCGCCGGAAGTTCTCAATATTCGCGGCGGTGGTGATCGCCGGATGCTGGCCGGTCTTGATCGCGTATTGCTCGGCGGGCAGGCCGAACGAGTCATAACCCATTGGGTGCAAGACATTATGCCCGGTCATCCGCTTGAAGCGGCCGATGATGTCGGTAGCGGTGTAGCCTTCCGGATGGCCGACATGGAGACCCGCGCCGCTCGGGTAGGGAAACATGTCGAGCACGTAGTATTTCGGCTTCGAGGCATCGAAATCCGCATCGCCCGGGCCGGGGGTGCGGAAAGTTTTCTCGGTTTCCCAGCGGGCTTGCCATTGGGGCTCGAAATCGCGGAAGGGGAATGGTTTACGTTCTGACATGATCGGCAAAGGGCGCGAAATGTGCAACCCGGCTGCCTGATTGGAAAGAAAAACCCTTTCGCTCACAAACGGCTGACCGCCGTGGCGATGGCCGCCGAGATTTCCTCGGCGTCCTTGGGCAGGGGCGCGGTGTGGATTTGCTCGTCGGACGCATTCAGCGCGATGATCGTGGAAGTCGCGAAATCCACGAGGATTCTCGGTCCCGTGATGCTGTCGCTGCTCGTGGCTGAGGAAATCATGCTGCTTTCGAAATCACCGACATTTGCCAGGGCTTGCTGGAATCCCGCTGGCGATTGAATGAGAATGATGCGGATGTTGTGGGCTTCCGCCGTGGGCGAAATCGAGCCGCGGAAGCCGCCGGTCGGACGGGTGGAATCGATCATGCGAGGAACGGAAATTCCCAAGATGACGAGCGCGAGGGCCGCCATGCCGAAGGCGGGGCGGGCGATGAAGGATTGGACCTTGGCGAGCCACGAGCGCTGCCGAACCGGGGCCGCCGTCGCTGGGGTGGTGCTGAAACGGCTGGCAAGGTCGTCGAGCAAATCACCGGGAAGTGCCGGAGCTTGCTCGGAGGCATGAAGTTGCAAGCTTCCGGCCAGAAGGTCTCTGGTGGGTTCTAGGTTTTTTGGAAGATTATGATTCATGGATACTTCTTCAATCGCACCAGTCCGGGGGCGATTTTCAATTTATTAAGTTTTTCCTAAGTTTTTCCAAAGCGGCCTCGACCAGTTCGCTGAGAACCCGCCGCCGGGTGGAGCCGGAGACGCCGGCCTTGATCCCGAACTTGGCGCAAAACGCGTCGTCGCCGATGAGGTCCTGGATGGTGGCGGATTATCTGCAAGTAATTGTGGGCGAGTGGATTATTGCGATTTGTTCTGTTACGGATTGGATGGGCGAGGTCGTTTCTCGGGTGTGCGAGGTCGTTTCTCGGCGGCGGCGGGCGTTTCTTGGCTGCGCGCGGGTGTTTCTTGAGTGCGTGAGGCCATTTCTCGGATGCGCGAGGGGATTTCTTGGCTGCGGGGGGGGCGTTTCTTGACTGCGCGAGATCGTTTCTTGGATGTCGGAGGCGATTTCTCGGATGCGTGTGGGCGTTTCTTGACGGTGGAAATGAAGAGAGCCGCTGCCCAAGGGGCGGCGGAAGTGGGGCTGCCGCGGCGGGTGGATGGGCAATGGGAAGCGCCCCTGCTCATCTCGCTGGCGTTTCATGGACTGGGCGATCGGATATCGCCCTTCCTTGTGGGGCTGATGCGTCGTCCCGCCTTGCTTGCGGCGGCTTGTTTATGTTGGCCTAAAAGTCAGGACGTGTTAAGTGGGTGCTGTGAAACGCCTCAGCCGGGCTGAGTTGCGAAAACTCCACCCGCTGAGTCCCACCTCGAAACCCGATCCGCGATGCGCCCGTTGCTGGCCATTTTCCTGACGTCCGTGGCCCACGCGCAGTTCCTGCCCGGGGTGGATCCGCGCGTTCCGGAACCCAAGCCGGTGGAATCATTGCCGGTGAAAAAGGCGGACACCCGCGCGGTCGGGACCGGAGCGATCCTCTGCAAGCGGCTCACGGAAATCCGCCTGGAATCCCGGAGCGGCGCGGAATTGACTCGAATCTTGGACGGATTCCGCGTGGCGGAGAATTTGCTGCTGCCTTCCCCGACCACGCTTGGCGCGAAGCTCGCGCCCTGGAGCGGGCGGCCTCTGGCGGAGGGCGATCTCGTCGCCATCGCCGACACGATTCTGGTCCATTACGATGTCGAAGGATACCCGGTGGTAGGCATCGATGCGCCGGATCAGGATTTGGAAACTGGGATCTTGAGATTTTTTGTCGATGTCGGCCGGATCGGGAACGTCGGAGTCACCCGCCCGAAATACGGCAGTCCGCAAGCCGTCACCCGGGGGCTTACACTGCGGCGCGGCGAAATTTTACGGCGCTCCGAGCTCGACGAGCAGATGGCTTGGTATGGCCGCAGCGTGTTCCGGCGGCCGCAGTTGATGGTCTCTCCGGGCAGCGAACCGGCGACCGCGGATTTGCTCATCGGCCTGGCGGAGAAACGACCGTGGCGGGCGACGCTCGGTTATGAAAACAGCGGGCCGGACCTCCTAGGAAAAGACCGCTTCATGTTCGGAGCGGCGGGAATGACAAAAAACGAGCACATCCTGGCGTGGCAGACGGTCCTCGGTGATCCCGTGTCCTCGCTGCAAGCGCACGCGCTGAGCTGGGAAATCCCCTTTCACCGCATCCATCAGTCGCTCCAGCTCGACGCGGTTTACGCGGAAGTGCTCTCGTATTCGATGCAAAGCGGTTTGCCGGTGGAAAATACCGGAACCTCGTGGTCGATGGCAGCGCTTCAAAAGCTGTCATTGCCCAGCCTCGGGAAATGGCGGCAACGGCTGACGGCCGGCGTCGAGGTCAAGGCGACTAACCAATTCGTGCTTTTCGGTGGAGCCCCCTTTTCGCCCGGCGAGGTAAGGCTGGTGAACGCGAAGCTCAATTACGGCTTGGCCCGCGATTGGGATGACGGGGCTTTCCAGATCGACACCACTTTGCTGGGCGCGCCCGGCGGGGTGATCCCGGGAAATGACGACGAGGACTTCCAAATTTACGACTCCGAAGCGGTGGCGAACTACGGAATCCTGCGGCTGGCGACGCAAGGTTGGTGGTCGTTAGGCGCGGACTGGCGCATCGCCCTGCGCGCCGCCGGCCAAGTGGCGAACACCCGGCTGCTCCCCGTCGAGCAATTCGCGGCGGGCGGCTATCAGACGGTGCGCGGAGTCGCCGAGCGCGAATATTACGCCGACAACGGCTGGCAAAGCAGTCTGGAATTTTATGCGCCGGCGCTCACGATCCAGGCCCGCTATCAGATGAGGTTGTTGGGCTTTTACGATCAAGCGATGTTGCAGAACTGCGGGGAAGACGCGGTTTCGCTGGCGAGCGCCGGATTGGGCGTGCGGATCAAAATGGCCGACAAGGTGGACCTGCGGGTCGATCACGGCTGGCGCTTGGATGACGCGGGCTCCGAGATTCACGTCGGCCTCCAGATGACTTATTAGGAACGGAAGGTCATCCGGCTCTACTTAAAGCCAGTTCATCAAAAAAGTTTACTTAATTTGGAAATCAAGGCGCGGGGGTTGCGATTGGTAAAGAGATGACGAGCTTCACTCCAACCCCAACCCCGCAGACCGGCGATGAAAATCCGGGGGGAACGATTCGCCAGGGTCAAGGGTTTGGATTGGGTGAATTCGCCTTCTTTCCCACCGGCAATGCCGGGCGGATTCATGTGAAATACCAGCAACCCGCCTGCACGATGGGGGAAGCGGGGCGGAACGACAGCACAGGCAAAACTATCGAGGTCGGGGGGCCTCGCTCGCCGAGGCACTCGTTCAGCTCCGTCATCGGCAAGGGCGCGCTGCGGGCAGCGACGCAGCGACGGGCCGGGGGGCCCGGCGGCGCGTCACCCCGCAAATTTTTCGTGGCATTTAACGAAGTAGTGTTCTGCAGCGGAGCGGTGCCGGGGGGCGCCGCTTGCTGAGCCCTTCCCTTGAGGGGTTTTAAAGCCGCCACCAGACAGGGTCGGAATGACGTGGGAGAAATTTCCACGGGTTCCGGCCCTTTTCCTTGGCGCGTCAAACGCGCTGCCGCGGTGATCGTAGCTCGGCTTACTCCTTCGTTTTGGCGAGGAGTTCCTTGAGTTTCGCAATGTAGGCGTCCGTTCCGCCTTTGAGCTCGCCGATGTCTTCGGAGAGCTTTTTGCCCTCGGAGTCGAGCAGGTAAACGGTGGGGAACCCGCCCGCGAGGTATTGTTTTTCGAGGGCCGCATTCTGCTTTTTCAGCTCGGCGGTCTGTTCCTTTTTCTTGGGGAAGTCCGCTTCCATCAGAATCAGGTTTGCCGCGGCGAAGTCTTTGAAGGCTTTTTGTGAAAAGACCTCTTTCTCGATTTTGATGCACCAACCGCACCAGTCGGAGCCGGTCAAGTTGATGAGAATCGGCTTGTTCTCGGCCTTGGACTTGGCTTTCGCGGCCTCCCAATCGGTGTGCCAGCCCTCTCCGCCCGCGAGGGCCAGGGAGGTGGATACGGATAGGATGGCGAGGGATTTGAAGAGGAATTTCATGAGTGCTCGGAACGGGTCAATTTCAGTCGAGGTCCTTCTTTTCGAGCGCCTTGTCGAGGTGTGCCAGGAAATCCTCGGTTTTAGGGAACGCGGAGGCGTAAAAGCGGGTGAACTCCTTCCCTTCCGGCGTGAACAGGATCACCGTTGGGAAGCCTTCGATTTTGTATTTCTCCGCGAACGGCTGGTTTTTCTCCTTCACCGCCGGGTCGCCTTTCGGGAAATCCAATTCGACGAGAATGTATTTTTTCGAAGCCGCAGTGACGAACTCCTTGGTGGAAAACACGTTCTTGCGCATCGCGATGCACGGCGGGCACCAATCGGAACCGGTGAACTCGACGAGCACGGATTTCTTCTCGGTCTTGGCCTTTTCAAAGGCTTTGTCGAGATCAGTGGTCCAACCTTCGGGAGTCGAAGCGAAGGCGGTGGCGGTGAGGGCGGCGCCGCAGGTGACGGCAGCGAGCCAAGTGATTGCTTTCATGTTCCTATTAAGTGCCGCCAAACGCTGGATTATTCAAATTTTTTTCGTCAGGCCGCCTCATTCGGTTTAGCGAATGGCCATGCAAGCGCCGCCACGTCTGATCATCGCCACCCGCAACGCCCACAAAACCGCCGAGATCCGGGCGATGATCGGGGACGATTTCGAAGTGCTGGACGCGACGGCCTTTCCGGATTTCCCGGAGATCGAGGAAACCGGGACGACCTTTCTCGAAAACGCCCGCCTGAAAGCCGAAGGAATCAGCGCCGGCGTGGAGGGCTGGGTTTTGTCCGATGATTCCGGTCTCGAAGTGGACGCGCTCGCCGGCGCACCGGGCGTCTGGTCGTCCAGTTATGGCGGCGAGGAGGGAAACCACGCGAAAAACAACGCCCGCTTGTTGGCGGAAATGGCCGGGAAAGCCGATCGCAGCGCCCGCTTCCGTTGCACCATGGTGCTCGCCCGCCACGGCGTGGAGCAGGCGAATTTCTCGGGAACCGTCGAGGGACGGCTGGTGGACGCGCTGAGCGGAACCGGCGGATTCGGCTACGACCCGCTGTTCATCCCGACGGGGCACGAGCAGACGTTCGCGGAGTTGGGCGACGCGGTCAAAAACACTTTGAGCCACCGCGCCCGCGCACTGGGCCAAGTCATTGCCTACCTCGCCGAGCACGGGACAAAATAATTTACATCGCTTGATAATTTTGCAAATTTGGCCGCCGTGAAAAACTTCCTTCTCGTTCTGGCAATCGGCCTGCCGTTCTCCAGCGGACTCGTTTCCTGCTCCAGCCAAGTCAAAGCCAGGCGGCCGGTTTCCTACCATTTTGAAAGCGGCCGCACCGCCCTGTTGAAGGACGGACTCGCCTACGCGCCGAGAAACGCCCCGGCCGCCGTGAAGCGGGCGGTCGCCGCCGGCAACCGCCTGCAAGGCAGGCCATACAAATGGGGCGGCGGCCACGCGCGGCAGAAAGATTCCGGCTACGATTGCTCCGGCACCGTGTCCTACGTCCTCCGCGAGGCGGGCCTCATGAAAGGCAGCATTCCGTCCCGCGACTATTTCGGCTACGGCAAAAAGGGTGAAGGCAAATGGATCACCATTTACACCCGGAAGGGCCACGTTTTCATGACCGTCGCCGGCCTGCGCCTCGATACCGGCGGCCCCGTCGGCGAGTCAGGTCCGCTCTGGAAACCGGAGACCCGCCAGGTCCGAGGCCACGTGATGCGCCACCCGGCCGGTTACTGAAGCGCTCCAGCCAGCTCGACCAGCGAGGGGAAAATCCGGTCCGCCGCCGAGAAATCCAGTCCCGCGGTCACCCGGTTCGGCACCACCCAGACGCTCATCCCGGCGGCCTTCGCCGACTTCACGCCGTTGAGCGAATCCTCAATCACAAGGCACTCCGCGGGCTGGAGCTCCAGCCGTTTCGCCGCCTCCAGATACAAATCCGGAGCCGGCTTGATTCGCGCCGCGTCGCCCCGGCAGACGACCGTCTCGAAATGGTGCGCGAACGCCAGTTTCCCCAGCCAGCCATCCACCCAGTGGTGCGATGAGCTCGAAACCACCGCCCGCCGGCTACCTCCGCGGCCGAGTTGTTCCAGCAAGCCGATCACGCCCGACATCGTCCCTTCGCCGGTCAAGTCGCTCATGATCCGCTCCTGCCGCCGCGCGTCGAGATCGTGCCAATCAAAGGCCAGCCCCGAGAGCTCCTCCAAGTGCGTCTTCGGCGACCACGTGGCGAAATCCGAGCCGATGCAGCGCGTGTAAATTTCCAGCGGCAAGTC